>NZ_PJAP01000231.1:0-9863 GCF_002836795.1 Shewanella sp. 11B5
AATGGGTGATGCTGTAATGGCAACTTGTGAGGCGACAACTGCGATAGATAGAGGCCGAGATGGACGAATACCTTGCTCTTTAGCCACTTCAGCAATCACAGGCAGCGTCGAAAATGCTGTATGACCAGTACCTGCAAATAAAGTCATAAAATACGTTACGATAGGTGCTAAAAACGTAATATGCTTAGGATGCTTACGCAGCAATTTTTCTGCAATAGACACCAAATAGTCCATGCCACCCGCTTCTTGCATCGCGGCTATGGCGGTAATCACCGACATAATAATCAGCATCACATCGATGGGAATAGCACCTGGTGTTAACCCTAATCCAACGGTAAGAATTAATACCCCTACACCTCCAGCAAAACCTATCCCGATGCTGCCCATTCTTGCGCCGATATAAATTGCCCCGAGCACAATAATTATTTCTAAAATCATCATAATGTTAACTCTATTTAAAACCTAAATGTCTTGAATGAAATAGCAGGGATTACTGCTTTAGAGATCGTGATAGTACTCTGTTGAGATTTTACGAATGTAGACGTGGATCAATTAACGCTACGCAAAGGCATAAGATGTGTTTTATCAGCAGCTTTATTAACCATTTTGTTGTTACAGGTGTTATGAAAGTCAGCGATTACTCCAAGTGGAAATAAAAAAATGCCAATCAATGATTGGCATTTAAAAGGAGATAAAAGTGAAACGTAACTATCTAACGATTAAAACTATCGATGAAAACCAGCGATTAGAAATAGTAACCAAAATTGATATTAATACGATGATCCCAGCTGTCGCCGATTTCAGGTAAACCAACATGGCCATTATCACGCGTAGAGGCATACATATTTTTACCCATAATAAAATCAATCATGGTGTACGTTGGACCGGAAGACAGGGCAACACCTGTGACATTTTGATAGCTGTTGTCATAGTCTTCATTGTCAACATCGGGGGTTACCACGCCGAAGTCATTATAGATCTTTGCACTGCCCCAACTGGTAGTGATCGTTTTAGCAATGTTTATGCTATAAGCTTGCGCTTTAGAAGCAATTTCGTACTGCCAATAGTAAGCCGATACCGCAAGCTTGTTATCGTCTAACGCATCAGCAGCATTGTACTCATATTGCATTGCCTGTAACTGCAGCGCCCAACCTTTATAACTGCTGTCGAGATGTAACGCGACGGCATATCGGTCACCATTATTGCCAGTATTACTATTATAAATTTGCCCTACCTCGACCGAAGCACCCACCACGGTTTTACCGCCTTCATACTCCATCGCATAGGTTTGGCGTAAATTTAATTGGTTAGTTTCTTCATTGTAATAGTCAGTGCCGTTGACTTGGCCAGAATATAAGTCTGTTGAATATCGTTCATTACGACTGGCACCATATTCAGCGCCTTTATAAAACGCAAACTCAGTTCCCCAACCATTATTTGAATAAACCGTTTTAATACCTGCATCATAATCATCTTCAAAACCTAAATAATACGGTACGCCAAACCAAAAACTATTTGAAATAAAACCCGGGTTACCAAATGGTACTTGATTTATACCAAATTGAATTTGCAATTGTTCTGAGTAATCATAAAAGGCATAACCATAACGTAGTGCTTCCCATCCATCATAAAAACGATATTCAGATGATAACCCCCAGTTATCTAATTTACCGTTGAATTTAACGGATGCCATCTCAAAGGTTAAATCACCTGATTTATCTTTAGAACTATCACTATATTGCTTATATGAATAATTAGCTCTTAAGGTACCAGACACGTTAATTCCATCTTCAACATCTTGTGCTGTAGAGTAAAAAGAAACCATGCATAGCGATACTAAAGTAGATAATAAAGATAACTTTAATAATTTCATTTTATTGTATTTCCCAATTCGATAATTAATAACTTGGCCGTTACCATTTGATTTTTGTTAAGTCACATTGAATAACTTCATCTTTATGAGCAGGTGTACCGGGGTTATTAGCTGATTCACAAAGTAGCGTGGTGCCATAATCATTGCGCTTGTCGTTTGCATTGCTTCTTGCCCAAACAGACACGATAGCGCGCTCTTCTGGCTTAGCTTCGCAGCTGCCATCGACTTCAAAGGCATGGATAGTATTTTGATGGAAATACATTAGCGGATCGATATCAGCACTGCTCGACAGCCACATGGTCTGCCCATTGTGTTGACCTGCATCAAATTGAACTTGTCTAACTTTGTCGTCTTCTTTAACGGTGTTAATTAACGGTGAATCTTCACGCACGGCAAAACTCTTAAACTCATTCGCACACGCAGGTACGCGCATGTTGTAATAAATTTCAGATATTGCATGGTTATGATATGGGTATAAGGTATCGACTGATTGCACTGTCATACCGACTTCTGCACCAACCTTTTCGCCATTAATTTCGTCTATGCGTAATAGCCCCCAGTGACCAAAAATTTCGGCATAGGCATAACCACCACGAATGTTGTTGAAGTTTTTATCATTGCGTTTACTTTCTTCAGCATACATTGGGTACCAACCTGCTGCAGCCCATAAATTAGGTAATGCATTGGCACTAATATCTGTTGGGAAAGCTGAGGGCATTTTCACTTCATCGCCCGTCACCATTTTAGTAAAGTTTTTAGTAAACTCTTTGCCGAGTTTACGCACGTCTTTATTAGTGACTTTTGTGTCAAAAAAGGAATCGAATGTTGCACGTTTAAGCCATTTAGCTACGGGGGAGTTTTCGGCTAATTGACCACCAGGGCTGTAAATCCAATCGACGTCTTGGCGCGCACCAAAACACTTTTTCGCTTTATCTGGATTATTAATAACTTGATAAATGTTTTTAACTAATAGCTTCATGTCTCTGCGATCCATGATGCACATATTCTTACCACCTTCGGTAGAATCGTACATTGCTTGGTCTGAATTTAAACATGGACCATTTTCACTATTGGTTAATGCTACCGCGTAAGATTGTAAATATTGCAGTGTTTCATTCCATAAAATATCGACATATTTTTGATCATTTTTATCGTACTGAGATTCAGCTCCTAAACAAGTGAACTCAGCATTATCAACATCGTTCTTATCTAAAAAACTAGGTATTTCACTCGCCATAGCAGAACTAGATAACAACATCATAACGAACAAGGTATTATATTTCATATCATCCATCTTTCTTTATTATTTAAGACGGATGGATATTACCCTTGGAATTAATTCCAAAAAATTACATTCAACATACTTACAACAAATATAAACAACAAAAATATAATTAACATCTAAAAAGTGATTATAAAAACCTTAGGCGCTCAACCTTAAACTTCTAATAATTAAAAACCTAATAACTTAACATCTAATAAGTTAAAGCCTAAATTAAAAATAAGTAATAAATAATTAAAAAATAATCACCTATAATATAAAAGCCGCATATTAATACATTAATATGCGGCTTTTAAAACGAATATCAATTTAAATTAGTTTACCCTTTATGCTTATCAAACTTAAACGTATGACAGTTACTGCATAATGGTTGTTTGGTTTTATGTTCGCTATGACACTCTTGGCAAGGTACCTCTTTACCATAGTGAAGGTTATTGTGTGGGTTTTGCCACTTGTCTTCTTCACTTCTGGCGGTTTTCTTTGCTAAGTCATCAACATCATGACACTGCAAACAGGATTGGTCAGATGGAAACTGCTTGATGCCATTGTCATGACACGTTTTACAGTCTTTACCGATAACCTCTTTATGGTAGTCACGGATCTCTGCTGACTGTACTGATAAGCTGGTTAATCCAAGTAGTACCAGCCCAAGTATAATATTAAAGTTTTTCATTAATGATTCCTCTTGTTCACTGGTCTGGTTAAACGTTCATGAGACTTCTAGCAGCAGTCATGCCCATCACCATACATTCTGGAATAGAACAACTGCCTAAACGGCTAACGCCATGAATACCACCACACACTTCACCCGCGGCATAAAGACCAGTAATAGACTTACCAGTAAAGCTATCTGTTACTTCGGCTTTGGTATTAACTTTTACACCACCTTGGCAGTAATGCACTTTTGGCCACAAACGAACGACAGTAAATGGCGCTTCGATCATTTTGTTTTTCGCCAACGTCATATCTTTGCCAAACTGCTTATCTTCGCCAGTGCTTACATAGCCGTTGTATTCAGCGATTTGTGCTTTTAACCCAGCTAGAGGCACACCAAAGTGTGTTGCCAACTCTTCAAGGCTTTCAAACTTCCAACCGACATTGTACTTAATCACTTTTTCGGTATTTGGATGTGCTTTAGAGTCTTTAAAGCTTGAAATCAACAGTGGTGGTACAGGATTACCTTTTTCATCACGGTTACTTAATTCAGCATCAGCACGTGTTTTACGATCGGCAATTTCATTCATAAAACGCTGACCAGTTGTACGGCTAACGGCAATTGAATGAGGTAAGTTGAAAATTGAATAGTTAGACACATAACCAAAGCCACCTTCATCAGGTGAAGCCCAAGGACCTGATTGAATGTGAGCTAAATGCACAGGAATAGCCCCTAAACGGAACATTTCATACATGCCCTCGCCTGTTGCACCTGGTGCGTTGGTACAACCAACGTCTGCAGTTAAGGTTGGATCTTGCGCCATACGTAAATCAACGTTTTGCGCAAAGCCACCGGTAGCCATAATCACACCACGTTTGGCGCGAATATTGAGTACTTTACCAGGCTGGTCTTCGCCAAAGTGATAGTTTTGACGCATTTTAACACCAACAACTTCGCCTTTATTACCGACGAGGAATCCTTCAAATTTTGAACGATTGTGGGTGTTTACACCAATACGTTTACACTCTTTGTACAATGGTTGGGTGATACCAGCACCACAACTTACTGAGGTTTGGTAAGTACGTGCAACCGAGTGACCGCCTAGTTGTTGTAAGTAAGGATGGTATTCAGAACCCGCATCTAAGGTCATTTGTAACGCTTCAACCGCATGAGATGCGACATGGCGTAATAACCCTTCATCGGCAATGCCACGGCCAGACAATAATTGGTCATTAACCATTCGGTCTACCGAGTCTTCAACACCTTCTTTCTTTTGCATCGGCGTGCCTGGTGCGGCAAAAAGCCCACCATTAATAGCCGAGTTACCACCAAAATAGGACATTTTTTCAAATATATGAACGTCTTTTGCACCATGTTTAGTGGCTTCGATTGCGGCAGCTAAACCCGCAAAACCAGAACCAATAATGACGATTTCAACTTCTTTGTCCCATTTAACACCATCCGCCTTTTCAGACACAGCCATTGCTGGTGCTACCATCGCTGCACCAGCAGCAATACCTAGACCTGCAATAAACTTACGGCGCCCTAATAGATCTATATTGCTCATAGGTTATCACCCCTTTTTATATTATTGACGCTTCATCATAGCGATGGAATCAATTCCAAAACGGGAACTATTGTTAATGTTTGGTGAAAATAACAACGAATATCGACTAATCAATTGTAGGTAGGACTTTCAATAAAATTACTGCATAGGTTTACTTTTGGAACTGAATCCATATTGTGAGTGGCTCTGCATAACAACTGGTTAAATATTTATTTAATCGATATGATTAACCCATTGAGGACGACCTCAGCCTGACATGCACCACATTTCATCGACAGGTATTCACATCGGGGACGGCCCCATCTGCCATCTACACAGAAGAGCCGCTAAATATGTTACTAAATAGCTATAACACCACACTGGTTACGCCATTATTTATGCGTCGCTTTTACCATGATTTGTATCGGGGTTTACTGGCCATCTTGATACTACTGCCGCTCACCGCCAATGCGACACAAATTGATACCTCATCGAATAGCCCTGTAACGCCACAAGTTCGGGTTGGACTGCACGGCATGCTGTTGTTTGGTAGTGAATATGGTTTATTTGCCTCGCATTTACCGATGTTTCACACTCCACATAATGCCCAAGTTGTGTTACGGCTATCCTTTGATGACCCTCAAATTAACACTGCAGTAATCAATGGCTTAACGTTATCGGCAGCTAGTGGATATCCGATTTGGACCATAGTGCCGCAACAATTTGACCTATCAATGTTATCTCCCGCTCACCCAAACCATATCAATCATTTAAGCGTTGATATTGTTAAAGGCCATTTTGAACGCGGCGGTGAAACACAATGGAAGAACCAAGGGCTAACCGTGGCGAGGGTGTTAGTATTCAATGAATTAGATACCCAGTTTGAGCTACAAAAAGCCAACAACAATACTTATCTTAAGGTTAATAATACCCCTGACGATAAGGTACAGTTTCTCGTTAAACGCCTAACGACTCGACCTGATGCCGATCACATTGTACGCCTCGATAATGTCGGCAATAACTTACCCGCAGAAATTGTAATTCCTATTGATGCGGCAAAGTTATTTAACGATGAAGCCCAACTGCGTGCAGCATTACCTGATACTGCACCTAAAAACACTTCTTTAACGACTTCAAGCACAAAGCTAAAAACCACTAGCCCAATGACTACAGTTTCAAGAGTGTATATAGAGTTGGATGAACTAAAATAATCTACAAAACGATTGCGGTTTTCCAGCATCACCTTTCTGAAGGCATTGGCAGAATTGCACTGGGGATTAACTCTACAAAATAAATAAAAAGTCACTTAATACTTAGCCCTATGTTTGGGCTAAGTATTGCTCGGCACTATATGACTACAGCATGTTTCACTACTGGATCAGGAGTCCACATGAAACCAATAGTCATAACACCAGTAACCAGCAATACCCCAAATAGCAGCAATGCACCGCAACACGGTTGGCTCAATAAAGTGCCCGAAATAACATTGACTTTTTGGGTCATAAAAATGATGTCAACTACCGTAGGTGAAACCGCAGCAGATTATCTTAGCTTCCATCTTCACGTAGGCATGATTAATACCAGCATCATCATGGGAGTATTTTTACTTTTCGCCTTATGGGTGCAGCTTAAACAAAGCCAATATCGCCCAGGTGCATATTGGAGTGTTGTGGTGCTTATCAGTATTTTTGGCACCTTAGTCACCGACATTCTCACTGACAAACTCGATGTGCCTCTACCGGTATCGACAGCGGTGTTTAGCGCATTATTAGCGGCAACATTTGCATACTGGTTCAGTAAAGAACGTACCTTATCCATCCACTCCATTGTCACTCTTAAACGTGAGCTATTTTATTGGTTGGCCATTCTATTTACCTTCGCACTTGGTACTGCTGTGGGCGATTGGGTGTCGGAAGATATGAATGTAGGTTATGGCATATCGGCAATCGTATTTGGTGGGTTAATTACGCTTATAGGCCTAGCCTTTTATCGCTTCAAGGCGAATGCCGTATTGTGCTTTTGGCTGGCTTATATATTAACTCGTCCACTGGGTGCATCTATCGGCGACTTACTGTCACAACCCATTCGTAAAGGCGGCCTAGGGTTTGGTACCACCAGCACCAGCATTGTGTTTTTAGCGATTATTATTGCACTTGTGGCATACCTATCAGTTCGCGCCAAACAGCAAAAAAGCCAATAATCTATCAATATAAGTGAGTATCGATATGGACACACTACAAAAGCAGGCGCTGACTAAAGTGCCGCAAGTCACCTTAATATTTTGGTTGGTAAAAATACTGGCCACCACCTTAGGCGAAACGGCAGGAGATGCTTTATCGATGTCGCTTAACCTCGGCTATTTAGTTAGCTCTGTTATTTTTATCGGTTTATTCGCGATAGCGGTAGCAATACAAATTCGCAGTAAACATTATTCTTCGAGTATTTATTGGGCCACCATTATCGCTACAACGACGGCTGGCACAACGATGGCTGACTTTGCCGACCGCTCTTTAGGCATTGGCTATACCGGCGGCACATTGCTACTAGTGAGCTTGTTGTGTATGTCATTTTCAATTTGGTACGTCAGCGCAGGTAGCCTGTCTAATCAGTCGATAAACAATACCAAAACCGAATGTTTTTATTGGGTGACGATTTTACTGTCACAAACCTTAGGTACAGCGCTAGGCGACTGGACAGTAGACAGTGCAGGCCTTGGTTATGATGTCAGTGCGTTAATCTTTGGTAGCCTGTTATTAGTGTTATTAGCTGCCTATCTTTGGAGCTCTATATCTCGCACTCTGTTATTTTGGCTAAGCTTTATTTTAACCAGACCTTTAGGTGCCGTGGTGGGTGACTTTTTAGATAAACCCATTAGCCATGGTGGATTAGAATTTAGTCGCTTTAGTGCGTCGGCCGCATTACTCTTTGGTATGGTGTTGTGTTTAATGCTATTTAAGCAGCAAGCCGCGACAACACATCATTAATCAAGACTTTTCATTTTGTGTCATTATGTCCGATTGAGGTGCTATGCGTATTTTATTAGTAGAAGACGATAAAATGATTGGCGATGCCATGCAAAGCGCCTTAAAAGATGTCGCCTATGCGGTCGATTGGATATGCGACGGCGAAGCGGCCTTACACAGTTTACGTTGCCAGCAATATGATGTGGTGTTGCTCGACCTTGGCTTACCGAAACTGGATGGTTTGCAAGTAATGCAATATATTCGAGCTCAGCATCCCGCACTGGCGGTGATCATTATTACCGCCAGAGACAGCCTAGAAGACCGAGTCAAAGGGCTCGATTTAGGTGCCGATGATTATCTCGTTAAGCCCTTCGATATAACTGAACTACTGGCACGCATTCGTGCAGTAACAAGGCGCAATGCCAACCAACATACATCAGAATTAACCAATAATATTGTTTGGCTAAATCCAGCCACACATGAAGCCAAAACCCTCACTCAAGATAATATTTTACTGTCTAACCGCGAGTTCGCCTTACTGCAAACATTGCTTATTCGACCCGGTTCGATTCATTCAAAAAGTGATTTAGAAGAACGAATTTATGGCTGGGGTGAAGAGGTAGAAAGTAATGCTGTAGAGTTTTTAATTCATTGTTTGCGTAAAAAATTGGGTACAGAAACCATTAAAAATGTCAGAGGTGTAGGATGGATGGTGTCAAAAAACGCCCCAGTAATTCGTTAAAAACACGCTTATCTTATTGGATTTCAGCAGCCATTTTGTCTGTTGCGATAATAGCAGCCAGCTTTACCTTTAGCAGTGCCTTTGAAGAAGCCCATGAGCTCCAAGATGATGTATTGCAACAAATGGCCGTGCTGTTTGACCATTACTCGCTTACGCTAAACGACGGAACACTCACCCCGTTAAGCCAAGATCAGTTGGAGTTTCAGGTTTCAGTGCAGTTATTGGGTAGTAACTCAGCAAGCAATGCCTTAGCCCAAAATACCCTAGCCTTGCCGAACAATTTAACCGATGGATTTCATACGGTTAATTTAGCCACCCAATCTTGGCGAGTGTTTGTACGCACCTTGTCATCCACTCAACGTATCGCCATCGCCCAAGATACTGCTATTCGTGACGATATTGCGTTTGAAACCGCGCTGCACACTCTGATGCCATTGTTAGTATTAATTCCAATTTTACTGTTATTACTGGGGTATATTTTAGGCAAAATTCTTGGCCCGATTAGTATTTTAGCCCACGAAGTTGACCGTCAAACTGAGCACGACCTACAGCTAATTCCCACCACTCAATTACCGAGTGAAATAGTGCCCTTTGTTGAGGCAATTAATCGTTTACTCAGCAAAAATAGCCAGGTTATTGCTAGCCAAAAGCGCTTTATTGCCGATGCTGCTCATGAATTAAGATCGCCCATAACTGCACTGTCGTTACAGGCACAACGTCTTCAGCAGACAGAGTTAACGGACGATGCGCGCCAGAAGCTTAATGCACTACAAGCTGGAATAGGTCGCAGTATTCATCTACT
>NZ_PJAP01000856.1:0-3573 GCF_002836795.1 Shewanella sp. 11B5
TCAGAGGCTTTTTTTGTACTTTTATTTCAATTTTTGAGCGATAAGATCTAGATAAAGTTTCATTTGATGCTAAAATATCTTTCGTTTCGAAACTTATATGAAAGATAGTTAATTTAAATGACTAAACGTAACACCCAACAACGTCGTCATTCGATCATTAAATTGGTTAATGAGCAAGGCGAAGTCAGTGTCGATGAGTTGGCGAATCTATTTGCCACTTCGGAAGTCACTATTCGCAAAGACTTAGCCATGCTTGAAACTCATGGACTATTATTACGACGTTATGGTGGTGCGGTGCCTGTACCTCAAGAAATGACCCAAATAGTCAGCGAAAACCTATCATTAAATAAACAAGCTATTGCCGCTAAAGCCGCTGAGCTGATCCGCGACCATAACCGGATCATCATCGACAGTGGTAGCACTACATCCGGAATTGTTCAGCAGCTTAATGACAAGCGTGGCTTGGTGGTGATGACGAATTCACTGCAACTGGCAAACGCTATTCATGAACTTGAAAATGAACCTACATTATTGATGACCGGTGGCACCTGGGACCCACATTCGGAGTCTTTTCAGGGCCAAGTGGCAGAGCAAGTATTACGGTCATATAACTTCGACCAACTTTTTATCGGTGCCGATGGTATCGACCTCGATCGTGGCACCACCACATTTAACGAACTAACCGGCTTAAGTAAAGTAATGGCTGAAATGTCTCGTGAAGTCGTGGTGTTATTAGAGTCGACTAAAATTGGCCGACGGATCCCTAATCTAGAATTACCTTGGGATGTGGTTAATGTCTTAGTTACCGACGATAACATCACCCAAGAAGCCGTTAACACTATTTCAGCACATGGTGTCAGAGTAATCCTCGCACCATACGCTAAGTAAACAAAATTAAATTGAAACTGTAAAGGAAACAACAAACATGTGTGGAATCGTAGGCGCAGTGGCGCAAAGGGATGTTGCAGAAATTTTAGTAGAAGGCTTACG
This sequence comes from Shewanella sp. 11B5, assembly GCF_002836795.1. Lineage (NCBI taxonomy): Bacteria > Pseudomonadati > Pseudomonadota > Gammaproteobacteria > Alteromonadales > Shewanellaceae > Shewanella > Shewanella sp. 11B5. Next base: position 991 of record NZ_PJAP01000856.1, read on the forward strand.
TCGTCTAGAATACCGTGGTTATGACTCAGCTGGTGTTGCTGTTATCCATCAAGGTGAGTTAAGCCGTACTCGCCGTGTTGGTAAAGTACAAGAGTTGTCATCGGCACTAGATGCTGCACCGTTAAGCGGCGGCACTGGTATTGCCCATACTCGTTGGGCAACTCATGGTGAGCCAAGCGAACGCAATGCACATCCACATTTATCTGAAGGTGATATTGCTGTTGTTCATAACGGTATTATTGAAAACCACAGTAAATTGCGCGAGATGCTAAAAGGTTTAGGTTACGTATTTTCATCTGACACAGACACCGAAGTTATTTGTCACCTTGTTCATCATGAACTAAAAACAGCTGCTACCTTATTAGTGGCAGTACAAGCGACAGTAAAACAGCTTGAAGGTGCCTACGGTACAGTTGTTATCGACCGTCGTGATAGCGAACGCATGGTTGTTGCCCGTAGCGGAAGCCCATTAGTCATTGGTTATGGTTTAGGTGAAAATTTTGTTGCCTCAGATCAATTAGCATTACTACCTGTAACACGTTCATTTGCCTTTTTAGAAGAAGGTGATGTCGCAGAAATTACGCGTCGCGAAGTTAACATTTTTGATATTAATGGCAATGCAGTTCAGCGCGAAATGAAAGAGTCGGAAGTGACTCATGATGCAGGTGACAAAGGCGAATACCGTCACTACATGTTAAAAGAGATTTACGAACAACCAACGGCAATTGCGCATACTTTAGAAGGTCGTATTGCGGGTGGTAAGGTTTTAGATTCAGCATTTGGTGAAAATGCCGCTGAATTTTTAAAAGACATTAAACACGTGCAAATTATTGCCTGTGGTACCAGTTACCACGCGGGTATGGCAGCGCGTTACTGGTTAGAAGATTGGGCTGGCGTATCGTGTAATGTTGAAATTGCATCTGAGTTCCGTTATCGCAAATCGCACCTGTTCCCAAATAGCTTGTTAGTGACTATTTCACAATCTGGTGAAACAGCGGATACGTTAGCTGCAATGCGCCTAGCAAAAGAAATGGGCTACAAAGCCACTTTAACTATTTGTAACTCAGCAGGTTCATCGTTAGTACGTGAATCTGACATGGCTTACATGATGAAAGCTGGCGTAGAAATTGGTGTTGCATCAACTAAAGCCTTTACTGTACAACTTGCTGGCTTGTTAATGTTAACAACAGTTATTGGTCGTCATAATGGCATGTCTAGCGACATGGAAGCAGCTATTACTCAAAGCTTGTTATCAATGCCAGCTAAAGTGGAACAAGCGCTTGGCTTAAATGATGCAATTGCAGAATTAGCAGAAGACTTTGCCGACAAGCAACATGCATTATTCTTAGGTCGTGGTGATCAATACCCAATCGCGATGGAAGGTGCATTAAAGCTAAAAGAGATTTCATATATTCACGCCGAAGCTTACGCATCTGGTGAGTTAAAGCACGGTCCATTAGCCTTGATTGATGCAGATATGCCAGTTATCGTGGTTGCACCGAACAATGAATTACTCGAAAAGCTTAAATCAAACGTTGAAGAAGTGCGTGCTCGTGGCGGACTAATGTATGTGTTTGCCGATGTTGATGCTGAGTTTGAATCAGATGAGACTATGAAAGTCATTCCAGTGCCACACTGCGATGTGTTCATGGCACCGTTAATTTACACCATTCCATTACAATTATTGTCATATCATGTGGCATTAATTAAAGGTACCGACGTAGACCAACCTCGAAATTTGGCTAAATCGGTTACTGTTGAATAAGGTTCTGAATTTTTTACATGTGGAAGTTAAATAGAGTTCGAAACTAGTCATAAAGATAGCTACTAACTGAAAAGTTAGAAACTAAACAAGTTAGCTACTGTGAAATGTTCGAAACTAATAAAAAGCGACTGACTCATTGAGTGGTCGCTTTTTTTTTAAGATAAAAAGTTATGTTAATGCAATAGTCATGGGTAGTAAAACTCCAGAACGATTGCGTTTGTAACGCAAAACTATTTACCCGGTTTATGTTTATGAGTATCTAAACTAGGATGTTTAGACTTGTTCTCAGGGGTAACACTACGTCTTTGATCTGTTTTACCTGTAGATTCCGCTTTTGGCTTAGGGCCTGGTTTTATGCTCATTCCGCTCACCTTATTGATAAATTTATATAGGCCATTATTTTAAGGTGTGTAGTTTGTTGCTTCGCATTTAGGGCAAGGAGGAAGTGTATCGGAGTTATCATCTAAAATGACTTTTTGTCCACATTTTGTACATGTATAAACACCTTTCCCTGGTTTTTCGCCTGTGCTCGACATAAATATATCTCCTTGATAACTGGATTCAATAATACAAAATGTATTATTGAATCCTATATTGGGTCAAAAAAAGAACAATGCAAGAGTTATTTTTAAGCAGATTCTTAATAGAAATAATTCCTAATGATTATGCATTAAGGACATCATCATATTTCGTTTGATACTAAACTTTGTTAAAACGTTTTTGCCCCATTCCTTCTCAGCGCGAAAGTTCACTCACAATCTGTGATTGTACGTTTGCCTTACCTGTAGTTATCCGAGGGAGTGTCGAAGTAAGCTTTT
>NZ_PJAP01000857.1:0-3561 GCF_002836795.1 Shewanella sp. 11B5
GCTCTTTCTTAAAAATCAGTGGCACTTGATTGCATAAAACATCACGAATAACGCCGCCAAAAACACCAGTCACGACCCCCATGGCAATGGCTATCTCAATGCTATAACCCAGCATTAAGGTTTTCTGCGCTCCAACAACAGAAAATACCGCCAGACCAAGAGCGTCAATAGCCAGAAATAATCGTGATAAGTAACGCATTAACGGTGCAATCATCACTGTTAGGAGTGATGCCGCCGCAACAGCTAACAAATAATGTGCATTTTCAACCCATATTAGGGGATAGTTACCCAAAAGCATGTCACGCAGAGTGCCACCACCAATCGCGGTCACACAACCAATAATCACCACACCAAAAAGGTCCATCTGTTTTTTGCCTGCGGCCAGGGCGCCTGTCATCGCTTCAGCTAATACACCGATGAACCACAAAATACTGATTACTTTTACTTCTAACATAAGATAATTCTAGCTAACCAAAAGGAAGCTGATTCTGCCCGTATCTCAACATAAAATACAGCGATAAATATTATTTATCACATTAATTAATCTAATGTATATATTATTATTTTTTGACTGTAACTCATTTGATTTAGGAGCTTTTGAAAATTAATGAATAGTTTTAATAATTTATAAAATCAGTAATACCTCTTTATAGCGGCTTGACTGGAAAATAACTAATGATGAGATGGACAATCTCGAATACGGTGTCAATGCACCAAACTGATGTTGAACCATACCGTTACTTAAGGAGCGTTCACCATGAAAATTATCACTATTGCGATTGATTTGATAAAAATGTATTTCAAATCCTTGGAATGAATTGCCATGTAAAGCTAGTCTTCAATAAGCGTTAAAATCGCACTCAACAGACCGAGTCTATGCTGTAACAATCCCATTATGATGTCATCTTAGAGGCCTGTTATTCATCTGATTGCTGGGAATGTAAGTTTATCGCGATGAGATACAACGTTAAGCCCATTCCTGCCTAGCATGTCGATCTGTTCGTGCGAGGCAGTAAAATAACAGTGAAATACTTAAAGATAGGAGGACCTAAATTCGCGGCATATAAACCCATGTCATTTTGTGCGTTAAAATCACGCACTATTTTTATGTACTGATTAAAAAACAAAATTTATTATCTAATTCAATTTTCTTAACCCTATTCATCACTAATTAACAATTGTTATTACCTAAACAAGTATTTGATCACGTCGTTATCATTCATAATGTATTTCCCGCTGCCACCCAAATATTCATACAGATCTATTGCCTACCAACAACCACATACCTTTAGGTGTATCGCGAGGACAAAAAACATCAAAAGTAATAATCACTCTGTAATTCTAATAGCAATTCATTTACACCCTAGTGATGTTTGAATATCTTATGGGGACTTAATGTTTTTTCTCAATATTACTGGATACTTTATTTCAACAGGGAGTTGATATGTTAAAACCCGCGCTAATGTCATTAGCCATTATCATTGCGGCGATGCCAGCGATGAATGCCTATTCGGCAACATCACAAGAATTATTTTCTGAGCCCAAAGAGGTAAAAGACACAAAAAGTGAACTTAGACACTTCACGCCGGTGCAATTGATCACGGCAATTGATGACAAAAACATTCAGTCAAAAGAAGTAAGAGGTAAACTGACTAGAACCAACTATGAGCTATCGCCGTCTTATACGCCGGCTCATTTAATCAATAACTATAAAAAACAGCTTAACGCGCTCAATGCCGAGATCATTTTTGAATGTGAACAAGCAAGTTGTGGTGATGAACGTAAGCTATCTTCATTTATCTCGCCTTTGACAAATATTTCCAGTAGCTTGCCATCATTAATAACAGCACATATTACCCTGCCTAAAAAACAAGTTTATGTGTCGATATATGCGATTAGCTGGCAGAATGCTACCAATTTAGAATTGGATATTATAGAAGTCATCGCTGAGCCATTAGATTTGGTGGCCACTAATCAAAGTTATTTATCACAAGCTGTGAGTGAAATAACGGTTAAAGACAATAGCGATAAAGATACTAAAAACTCGGCTGACCACCCAATGCTTAGCAGAGTCGCTGGAGCTTACATACAGGAATATATGACTCATGGCTTTAACCAAACCATGGTACTTGCTGGAGATAACTATAAAACGTTGGAACTGGAAGGGAAAGTTACCGATATTACATACATATTGCCACGTACTTACTCAGAATTTGAGATTGATGCAAACTACCATAACGCATTAACCAAGCTTGGCTTTACGGAAGTTTATACCTGTTTAGGGAAGGCGTGCGGAAACGAAGATACATTAGAAACTAAGATAGCATTACATTCAGCAATTGGTCGCGAAGAAAACCAATTTTATAGACTCTATAAGTTAGAAAGAGCTGAAGGTGATGTTTACGCTATGGTTTACGTTATTGGGTTTTCAGGGCGATTATCCGCTGAAATCCGAATCATTGAAGAAACCACGTTAAACAATAATCGTGTGGGTATTGATTTGCAAGGCTTAACCGATGAGATAGCCAAAACAGGCCATGTGGCACTAGACGGTTTGTTGTTTAAATATGATAGCGATGAATTACTGCCAGAAGCTTATCCGATTGTAGAAGTGGTTGCTCAATACCTACAAACACACCCTAAACAGCTGTTTTATGTTGTAGGACACTCAGACGACCAGGGCTCGCAAGCTTATAACCAAACCTTGTCAGAAAAACGCGCGACTGCAATTAAAACCCGTTTGATCAAACAGTTCTCTATTTCTGCACAACAAGTTGAAGCCAAAGGGGTTGGTGAGTACTCGCCTATTGCCAATAATCTTGATGAAGCGGGCCAGAAACAAAACCGCCGCGTTGAGTTAGTGATACGTTCAGATAATAAATAACCTCTGCTACGGATAATAGATAATTATCTCTGTAGTGGAGAAGTAATAATAGAAAGGTAGCCTAGGCTACCTTTCTATTAACTAAGAACATTTTACTTACCAGGCACAAGGTTAATACGTAGTCTGTATTTAGTCCCGAATTTGGTTCTTAACTCAGCCCTTAACTCAATCCTTAACTCTTAACTCTTAACTCTTAACTCTTAACTCTTAACTCATTATTGTGATTAACGCTGAAGCGTTAATCACAATAATATCCATCAGATTGACAATAAAACTCCGGTAATAAACCAGCAATATTCCAGTCGTACCAATGACAATATTTCGTCATTGGTACTACTGAGTCTAAGTCTGAATTAACAGGTAACTACGCCATAAGTTAGCCAGTGTTACTCGGCTCGGCAGGTGGTTATTTGCAATATTTTACGTTGGCCGCTTTGGCGTGCTCAAGCAAGCATGTATCGCCATGAATAAGCAGCTGCACACTCTCTGGCATCACGATTGAGCGCCCCATTAATAAACGACCATTAGTGTCTTTGTGCATTGCAGGTTCAATAGACAAGACACTGGTGTCTGTAAACGCGCTTTGAGCAATCATCACATGGTCTGTATTCAACAAACTGGCAATAGCCGCTTGTAGTTCATCCACACTGACACTATTTGGGGACGTGATTAGCGCA
>NZ_PJAP01000858.1:0-3558 GCF_002836795.1 Shewanella sp. 11B5
CCGTGAATAATACCGTCGACCAAGTGATCGAGTATATCGCGAATATGCTCTGGGTCTGATTCAGCAAATTGCTCATTTGGCATTACTAAACTGGTGGTCATCATTGGTTCGCCCAATGCTTCAAGTAACGCGAGCGCAATAATATTATTAGGTACGCGAATGCCTATGGTGCGCTTTTTATCGCACTGTAAACGGCGTGGCACTTCTTTAGTGGCTTTGAAAATAAATGTATATGGGCCAGGCATACAGCTTTTTAATAAACGGTATGCTTGGTTATCAACGCGGGCAAAATTAGCCAGCTCAGATAAATCACGACACATTAATGAAAAATTGGTGTCATTTTCAATCTGGCGGATACGTGCCATACGCGTCATGGCATTTTTTTCACCAATCATACAGCCCAATGCATAACCTGAGTCAGTTGGGTAAACAATGACTCCACCTTGTTTAAGAATCGCCACAGCTTGATTAATTAATCGTGCTTGTGGGTTCTCATCATGAATATAAAAAAATTGACTCATACTCTTTTCGTCCAATGTTGTGATTGCCAAACCCATTCCACACCTTGTGGTTGGAATAAGTTTTTACCTAACTCGATCCAATTACTGGGAAAGTGAAAATCGCTCCCCACTGAAGCAAGTAGGTTATTTTGCTTACTTAATGCAATAAGATTATTACGGTCGTCTAATGTTTGCTGACCTAAAATAACTTCAATCGCATCGCCACCGGCCTCTGCAAATTCACGCACTAAGCGCTTAAGCCATTTGGCCGATAATTTGTAACCGCTGGGATGAGCTAATACAGCAACACCACCGGCTTGATGAATATGCTCTATCGCATTGGCCATATCGCCCCAATTATTGGGTACATAACCTGTTTTGCCTCGAGCTAAGTAGCGTTTGAACACGCTAGGCATATCTGTCGCATGACCATTATCTGCTAACCATCTAGCATAATGGCCGCGGCTAAGCGCTGCATCACCGGCAATAGCTTTAGCACCTTCATAGGCACCCTCTATCCCAGCTTTAGCTAAACGTTCACCAATTTCTTGGGCTCGGACTTCACGCAACTCACGTTGATGAGTTAAAAAGTCCAACAATCCTGTGTGAGCGATATCCAAGTTTAATCCGACGATATGAATATCAAAACTGTTCCAACGAGTCGAAATCTCACAACCGTTAATTAATAATAACGGCGTGGCATGGTTTTGATTAGCAAGATGCGCTTCTGCTAACCCTCCGACAGTGTCATGGTCAGTAATAGCAAACATCTCAACGCCTTTTTCAATAGCGCGAGTTAATAATTCTGTTGGTGTTAATTGACCGTCTGATGCGGTCGTGTGGCTGTGAAGATCGGCCAAGAGAGTCTCTGTAATCATGTGGTTATTGTACTAGAGTGGCGATAAAAATACTGCTTGGATTTATGAATAAATGATGGCAATTGATGAATTATTTATGCATAAGTTAGTTAGAGGGCTCAATAAATAGACTAGATCTATCCTGATTGTCATTTTTTGTCAGCTTTTGAGAAATATTCAATTGACATTAACCTCCAGCTGGGTTTTCCTATAGGCATTAAACACAGACATAATACAGCGATTAACGATGACACACTCTTTAGCTTCATTACACATTACATGGTGGTGGCACTTCCCAAATTAACGGGTGGTGTGAAGCGTTGTGCTCATTTTTAAGAGACAAGATTTTACCAAAAAGCCCGCAGAGATGTGGGCTTTCTTGTTATTTGGCCCATTCAATTTAGTCACTCGGGTTACATAATATTAAAGGCCAACAGATGATAAACAAACAGGATACAAGGAGCGGCGACATAGTGATGACGACAACAGTGACTACACCAAACCAACTCGCTCAGGTTACCACGCAAAAGCAGCCATTAACCTACCATACTGATCCGCTAAAACTGTATCAGCAAGTCACTAATAACGCGCCGCATACCATGCTATTAGAGTCTGCTGAGGTCGAAAGTAAAGACCACTTAAAAAGTATCGTACTCACCCATGCGGCAATGATGATACGTTGCGACGGTTATCAACTCACTTTTAGTGCATTAACGCACAATGGTGCGACCTTGTTAGTGCCAATTGCCAACTTCTTCAGTGATGCACAGCAACAACGAGATAATGATACTTTAATCGTCACGTTGAAAAAGGCCACCGAGTTACAAGACGAAGATGCACGCTTAAAGTCAACATCTCCTCTTGATGGCTTAAGAATGTTTATTAAGCACATTCAAACCAATAATCCACTTAAATTTGAAGATTTATTTTTAGGTGGTGTATTAGCATATGACTTAATTGATACCGTCGAGCCACTCCCTGCTGCGCCCAACGCTCACAACGATTGCCCTGACTATTTATTCTATCTTGCTGAAACACTTATTTTAATTGACCATCAAACTCAGCAAGCCGAGATTGTTAGCCACCAATTCAGTCAAGATAACATCATTGCACAACAATTAGATCTGCAACTGCAACACGTCATCGAACAATGCGCCGAGCTAGGTGATATTGCTCCGTTAACACCAGTGACAACCGACGAAAAAGTTAACATTACTGACGAACAATTTAAGCAAACCGTGATTGATTTGAAAGAACACATTGTCGCCGGTGATATTTTCCAAGTGGTGCCATCTCGTTGTTTCAGCTTACCTTGCCCGAATACGCTTGGTGCATATCGCGCTTTGCGCTTAACCAATCCAAGTCCATATATGTTCTATTTTAGAGGTCCTGATTTCACCTTATTTGGTGCGTCGCCAGAAAGTGCCCTGAAATATGATGCGGCCAGTAACCAAGTCGAAGTATATCCCATTGCAGGCACGCGTAAGCGCGGTAAAAATGCCCAAGGTGAGATTGATTTTGACCTAGACAGCCGTATTGAACTTGAGCTGCGTTTAGATAAGAAAGAATTATCAGAACATTTAATGCTGGTCGATTTAGCCCGTAACGACATCGCTCGCATCAGCCAAAGCGGTAGCCGTAAAGTGGCTGAACTGTTAAAAGTTGACCGTTACTCGCACGTGATGCATTTAGTCAGTCGTGTTACCGGTCAATTACGCTTAGATTTAGATGCTCTGCACGCTTATCAAGCCTGCATGAACATGGGAACCTTAGTAGGAGCCCCAAAAGTACGTGCATCACAATTAGTACGCCAAGCAGAGCAAGCTCGTCGCGGCAGTTATGGTGGCGCAGTGGGTTACCTCAATGGTCTCGGCGACATGGATACCTGCATCGTTATTCGTTCAGCTTTTGTTAAAAATGATGTTGCTCATATACAAGCAGGTGCTGGCGTGGTGTTTGACTCAGACCCACAAGCCGAAGCGGATGAAACACGTCAAAAAGCCCAAGCGGTCATTTCTGCGATAAAAATGGGAGGTGGGCTATGAGCACTGCAACCACACAAGCAAATAAACCGATGAAATTATACCTACTCGATAACTTCGATTCGTTTACTTACAATCTAGTCGATCAATTCCGCAGCCTAGGTTGTGAAGTTGTCATTTATCGTAATGATGTCAGTGCCGATTATGTGGCTGAAAAGC
>NZ_PJAP01000859.1:0-3548 GCF_002836795.1 Shewanella sp. 11B5
CATTCACCATGGTCATTGCTAATACAAAATAGGGGAGATTTTCAAAGTCATAAATGGAAACAACAAAAATGCCGATCCCTGATATAAGAAACTGAGCAATATTCCAAATAGTTAGCCCACCGAAGAACTTAATAAGCTCATCGATTTTACCTTGCAAACCAAATGAAAAATGATGTTTTTCAAAAGCACGAAACTGTTTGTACATAAACAAATATGAAAGCACATTAATCACAAAGTAACCGGACGCAATAGCAATTAAGCCATAGTCGGCTAAAGATACTACTGCGATACCAATAAACACTCTGGATATTAGATTAATATTTGCCGTGACATAGTTTTTTTCTATGCCAATGAAGTAACCAATGAAGACTGTAGAAAATATACCGAGAATAAACGAACCAAAAACCAATAGGAATGCGATTTTTGATTCAAAAATAATATCATTTGGAATGTTGGCGAATATCGATTCAAAGTTAGCTATAACGATAGTCAACAACAGTAAAAAAAATACAAAAATACACAGAATGATATTAAAGTAGTTATTAATAACTTTACTAAGCCCTAACTCATCCTTATTAAACTTAAATTGAGAGGTAAAGCGGCCTATCGTTATTTGCCCCGCCACACCAAAAATGCTAACAGCAATACCTGCTTGAAGGCATATGGACCAAACAGAGAACTCTTCTAAGCTGAGTATGTTTATTAAAAATGGCGATATTACAATGCCTAAGATAACATTTGAAAAACCATTGATTATATTAGCTAAAGAGTTTTTTAATAAGCGATTAAACCCGCTCATTAATTGGCTCTTAGTACTTTTGTAAACTCGGTAATCATTTCTTGTAAATCGACTAATACATTTCTAGGGTGATAACTTGGGATAATGTTCTTTATTGATGTTAGCTCTGTTGTAGGAAAAGACTCATTAGGAAAGTCAATTTCATGCCAGATAATTTCGCATTGTGTATGCTCTTGTAACACATCAGCAATTTGCTTTGCCGTTATGTTATAACCTGCTGCTACATTAATGGTCTGATTATGACATTGATCGGTTGACGCAATTGAGATACAGCTAGAGGCAACATCTTGTACAGATACGTAATCTTTAGCGTAATCCTTAGCTATATACATATCGACTTTGCCATGGTTAATCGCATTACGGGTAATAGCGGGTAGAAATAGCGGACTATTTAACGCCACGCCATAAACATTACTAGGCCTAACGATACAGACATTACGACCGCTTTTAAGGCATAACTCTTCTGCAACTAATTTAGTTAAATTAAATAGACGCCGGTTATCATCAACACATACCGTTAGGTTTGCTTGTTCATTAGCAGATGCTTGATTCATGTATACTCGAGTTGAAGATACATAAAGTAAACGTTCAAACTTTGCATGTTGCAGTAATTGAGCGAGTAAACTGACATTGGCTTCTAATACAGAAAAAGGGGTGTTTTTACAGTCGCCATTTCCGGCACAATATAAAACAATCCCGAGTTCGCGCTCTAACAGACTAGTGTCGTCTCTTGCTGGAACAAAAGTACTATGGCCTTGAGCTTGAAGTTGACTGACGATTTCTGAACCAATGAAACCACGGCCGCCAAAAACAGTATAAAGTGCCATTTATTGTCCCCACCCGTTAATGAGCTTATCTTTAATCGCGTCTAATGTAGGTTGAATCATGTCTTTATCAGATAATAGTGGATTGCTTAATGGCCATTGTATTTGCAAGCTTGGGTCATTCCACAATAAGCCACTTTCGTCTGATGGGTCATAGTAATCGGTGCATTTATATTGGAAGTCTGCGGTATCGCTCAGTACACAAAAGCCATGAGCAAACCCTGGTGGCACATAAAACTGTAACTTATTTTTCCCGGTTAACATTATCGCTTCATGCTGTCCGAATGTTTCAGAACCCGGGCGTAAATCAACCGCAACATCAAATACTTCCCCGTCTGTTACTGTGACTAATTTACCCTGAGGTTTTGTTTTTTGAAAATGCAAACCTCTAAGCACACCTTGGCTTGAACGAGAACGGTTATCTTGGACAAAGTCAGCATCTATTCCCGCAGCTTTGTAACGTTCAGCTTGAAATGTTTCATAGAAGAAATCTCTATCGTCACCGAATACTTTGGGTTCGATAATTAACAAATCTTTAATTTTTGTTTTAATAATATTCATATTGGTTTCTTTTTTGAAATTATTTTGTGATGTTCAATAAATATTGACCATAACCGGTTTTAGCTAAGGTTTGCGCAATGTCGCGTACTTGCTGCTTTGTTAACCAGCCCTGTAACAAGGCTATTTCTTCTAAACAAGCAATTTTGAAACCTTGTCTTTTTTCAACCGTCTGAACAAATTGTGACGCTTCTAACAATGAGTCATGGGTACCAGTGTCTAACCATGCAAAACCACGTCCTAATTGCTCAACGTTTAGGTTACCTTGATCTAAATATGCTTGGTTAACACAAGTAATTTCAAGCTCACCACGTACAGATGGTTTAACATTTTTAGCAATATTAACAACAGAATTATTGTAAAAGTAAAGTCCTGTAACAGCCCAGTTTGATTTAGGTGCTGTCGGCTTTTCTTCTATTGATAATGCTTTAAAGTTTTCATCAAACTCTACGACGCCAAAACGTTCTGGATCCATGACTTGGTAACCAAATACCGTTGCTCCAGCTAGATTTTGAACGGCATGCTTTAATTGTTTACCAAATGCTTGGCCAAAGAAGATGTTGTCGCCCAATGCCAAGCAGACATCATCCGAACCAATGAATGATTCACCTATAATAAATGCTTGAGCAAGGCCGTCTGGAGATGGTTGAACTTCATAAGTAAGGCTGATACCAAACTGGCTGCCATCACCTAACAAACGGATGAACCCATCTTGTTCTTCTGGCGTGGTAATGATGAGAATCTCGTTAATTCCCGCCAACATTAATACCGATAATGGGTAGTAAATCATCGGTTTGTCATAAATAGGCAGTAATTGCTTTGATACGCCTTTTGTTATTGGATGTAGTCTTGTACCTGAACCACCGGCTAAAATAATGCCTTTCATAAAACCTCGAATACAGATTTCAGTCTATGCTAGACCGAATCATAAAATTATAATGTCACCCACTAGCTTAACTGCATATTGCTGTAACCTATGCGTTAATACCTAGACGCTCACGTTGGTAACTGCCGTCTTGTACGTGCTGGCACCATAACTGATTATCTAAGTACCATTGAATGGTTTTGCGTAAGCCTGTTTCGAATGTTTCGACTGGTGTCCAGTTGAGTTCTTTACTCATTTTGCTGGCATCAATGGCATAGCGTCGGTCGTGACCAGGTCGGTCGGTAACATAAGTAATTTGGTCGGCATAAGGGCTATTTTTAGGCACTAAAACATCTAAAATTGTACATATCGTTTGTACAACTTCGAGGTTTTGTTTTTCGTTATGTCCGCCTATATTATAGGTCTCACCGATTTTACCTTCTGTGACCACTTTATAAAGTGCACGCGCATGATCTTCTACATATAACCAATCACGAATTTG
>NZ_PJAP01000860.1:0-3547 GCF_002836795.1 Shewanella sp. 11B5
GTTGGCGGCATTGGCATTATGAACATCATGTTGGTGTCGGTCACTGAACGTACACGAGAAATCGGTATTCGCCTAGCCATTGGCGCACTTGAACGAGAAGTCCTATTACAGTTTCTGGTCGAAGCCATTGTGCTGTCTTCACTCGGCGGAATTGTCGGCATTATACTGGCATTGGCAGGCTCAGTTGCGCTGGCAAATTTAATACAAGTTCCGTTTGTATTCAACATGAGTATTGTGGTGATATCGTTTCTATTCTCTGCAGCTGTAGGCGTCATCTTTGGCTATTTCCCAGCCCGCAAAGCCGCGCAACTTGACCCAATAGAAGCCCTGCGTCATGAATAGCCTTTAGCCTCAACGCAAATTCGGTTTATTGTGCTTCTATGGTGCTAATTACCTACCAATCAGCGCGAGATAAATCAACCGGTTATACTGGAATCTAGTTAACAACTCTAATGAACTCGAAGAGTGAATGTCACCTTTAATGTCAATAATCCACATTGTCATTTGTTTAAGCAAATTAACTCAATATCTGACCACACAGAAATGCTTTACGGACAATAGCAGAACAGCAGTGCTACTATGGCGAATAACCTAAATAGATTATCGTTTGCCTTGGTTACATCACTATCATTACCGGTTAATAAATGAAGATAACTAATGGCCTCTGCGACAGCGATATATGCGACCACAATGTCGAACGTCAATATTGTCGTGTTTACTCGTATAATGCTAAATAGATATTAACAATTCTTTAGTCATCACAAACTAGCAGGTCTATTCATGACAGCCGAAGTACTCGAAATTCAGAGCTTTATAGCTCAGTACGCCCCCTTTGATCAGCTTCCAGAACAAGTCTTAATTGACGTTGCCAAAAGTGTTGAGATTTCTTATTACCGCACAGACAGCATGATTGTTAACTTTAATGACAACATTAAAGAGCTGTATATGATCCGCAGCGGAGTCGTAGAGTTATATCGCCGTAAAGGTGAACTTTATAATCGTTTAGATCAAGGTCAGTTATTTGGGCAAATGGGCTTATTAACCAATAATAAAGTACGTTTCCCCGCTAAAGCAGTAAAAGATACGCTGGTTTACTGTATTCCTGAGTCTGTATTCAATGACTTATGCGAGAATTATGATGATTTTGCTGATTTCGTTGAAGCTGAGGATACCACCCGTTTAAAACAAGCGGTAAAGGGTAAAACCGATGATGCTAATGCACTAACCACCTCAAAAGTGAAAACCTTAGTTACCAGAGAGCCTGTGGTTCTACCGTGCCATAGCTCCATACAAGTGGTGGCCAAAATAATGGCCGAGCAAAACATTTCTGCGGTATTAATAAATGACCCTGATATAGATGATCAACAAGATAGTAGTTTTGTGGGTATTATTACCGAACATGATCTTTGCGCTAAAGTCATCGCTGCCGGAGTTAATGTAGATAATCCTATTTCACAAGTCATGTCGACCAGTTTAATATCGCTGGATCATAACGCATACATTTTTGAAGCTATGTTGCTTATGCTGCGCAATAATATTGATCATCTACCTATCTTAAAAAATAAAAAACCGATTGGTCTTATTGAAGTTGCGGATATCATTCGCTACGAATCACAAAATAGTTTGTTGTTTGTAAGCAGTATCTTCCAACAAAATAGTTGCGAAGATTTAGTGCTACTTTCTGCGCAGTTAAAAAACTGCTTCGTACGCATGGTTAATGAAGATGCCAATTCACACATGGTCGGACGGGCAATGTCTGAAATTGGTCGTAACTTTAAACAACGTTTGTTAGAACTAGCAGAAGAAAAATTCGGCCCACCGCCCGTCCCATACTGCTTTTTAGCACTGGGGTCGATGGCCCGTGATGAACAGCTGATGGTGACCGACCAAGATAATGCCATTATCCTTGATAACAGCTATAACGCTGCGTTACATGGTGAGTATTTTGCGAAGCTAGCAGATTTTGTTTGCGATGGTTTAGCCGCCTGCGGTTATAGTTACTGCACTGGTGATATTATGGCAAGCAACCCTGAATACCGTAAAACTCGTGCTCAATGGGAAGATTGTTTCGGTGATTGGATAGAAAATCCTAACCCGCAAGCTTTATTAAACTGCTCTATTTTCTTTGATCTTACCGGTGTTTATGGCCGAGTAAAATGGGCGGAACAGCTAAATGCATTTATCTTAAGTAAGGCCAAGAAAAACAACCGTTTTCTAGCCTGTTTAGCGCACAATGCCCTCAACCGAAAACCACCACTTGGATTCTTTAAAGATTTTGTGATGGAAAAAGATGGTCGTCATAACAACTCTATTAATTTGAAACGTCGTGGTACTGCACCATTGGCAGATTTGATCCGAGTACACGCATTAGCAATCGGCTCGCAATCGCAAAACTCATTTGAACGTTTAGAAGATATTATCGACGCAGGCATTCTGCCAACATCAAAGGGCGAAGATTTACAACATGCTATGGAGCTTATCTCTCTGGTACGTTTACGTCATCAATCAACGGATATAGAGTCTGGGATTGAGCCTGATAATAATATTGAACCTGAAAGTATGTCAGATTTTGAAAGACGAAATCTTAAAGATGCCTTTTTAGTGTTAAGCAATGCGCAAAACTTTTTAAAATATCGCTACAGTTCGAACAAACTTTAAAGGTTAACTCATGACTAATTTCAGTAACCAGGCGATTTTAAACTGGCAAGCCTTTCTAGAATTAAAAGTGCAAAACAGTAAAGATAGACGCCTGCATGATTTCTATCATGCGGGAACTTATCACAATGAAACACCATTAAGTGATATTGAGTTTGTCGCATTGGATTTTGAAACAACTGGTTTAGATTCACAGAAAAACAGCATCATTAGTATTGGCTTAGTGCCATTTACCTTGCAGCGTATTTTCTGCCGTAAAGCAAAAAAATGGTATCTCAACCCTAAAGATAAATTACAAGAAGACTCTATTATTATTCACGGTATCACCCACTCTGATTTACAAGATGCGCCTGATTTACTATTGATTTTAGAGCAGCTTTTAAATGAATTAGCCGGTAAAGTCGTGGTAGTGCATTATCGTCATATTGAGCGTGATTTTCTTGATCATACGCTACGCATGTTGATTAATGAAGGCATTGTGTTTCCGGTTATTGATACCATGCAGATTGAGGCTAATGTACAACGAGAAAAATCGCAGGGAATATTTAATTTCTTTAAAAGAAAACGCACAGAATCAATTCGCCTTGCAAATAGTCGTGAACGTTATCATTTGCCCGCTTATGCCCCTCATGATGCGTTAACTGATGCCATAGCCACCGCAGAGTTATTGCAGGCTCAAATTAAATATCATTTTAGTCCCGACACTGCGATTAAAAATTTATGGTTATAAAGTTTAGCTGAACAGAAATATTGATGAAAAAAAAGCCGATGAATTAATCATCGGCTTTTTTGTGTGAATTATTAAGTCCTGAAATGTGTTTGCACTTTAAGGACTTAATTTCAACAATTAGCTTTTATTATGCTTTTCGGTACGCATACCCATCAACAAACT
>NZ_PJAP01000861.1:0-3518 GCF_002836795.1 Shewanella sp. 11B5
AACCAAGTTAAGTTATTTCTTAACAAAGTCAACACAAGCCAGTAATGTAAATGTAACTAGTTACTTACACAAGAATAAATACTTAAAAAAAGTGAATTTAAAAGCTTTTGATATGGAGATCAAATGAGTGACAAAACCCTAGTTAGTGCCCACTTTCATGCAAACCTAGGTCTGTACTGGTTATTGTCTGGCAGCGTATTTCTTTTCCTAAGTGTCGTTGGTATTCCATTGTTATTATTATGGTTTCCCCTAGGATTACTGGCGACAAAGCGTTACATCAATAACATGAGTGCTGAATTAACCGAGCAAAAACTCATCGTCCGCAAAGGGTTGTTTACTCGAACAGAAAATACCGTTCCATTGGATAAAATCACCGATATGGCACTTATCCAAGGTCCCATTATGCGCATGTTTGGCATTCATAAACTTACCGTAGAAACCGCCGGGCAATCTGGCGCTGGGGCGTTAATTAGCTTAATTGGCGTCATAAATGTAGTCGATTTTAGAGCACAAGTACTGGCACAAAAAACACAACTCAGTGAACGGCAAAACAGCGCATCAGCTCGTCCAAATACCGATGTATTAATCCTCGACAATCTACAACAAATGAACGCCACCTTATTGCGAATAGAACAATCATTAACCGCTAAACAATCAAACTAGGTCTTTTTTAACATGCTTAATCAACAAACTGCATCAGCCTTACCGTGGGTCTCTCGTGTTAGCACACTGTTTAAAGCCACAGGACCAGGAATCTTAATGGCCGCCGCCGCGATTGGCGCTTCTCACCTAGTGGCCTCAACTCGAGCAGGTGCCGAATTTGGTTGGCAACTGGCGTGGCTCATTTTATTAGTCAATATCGTTAAGTATCCTTTCTTCGCGGCTGGCGCTCGCTACACCGCAGCAACTGATGAGAGTTTATTGCACGGTTATCAAAAGCAAGGGCGCGGGTATTTGATGCTGTTTACTGGGCTTAATGTTATTGCCGCCATTGCCAGTACGGCTGGGGTATGTATGTTAACGGCGGCAATGTTAACCCAGTTTATTCCGCTATCAATTGACGTATTAGCGCTGATTGTATTGGCCAGCTCATTAGCATTATTAATTTTCGGCCACTACAAACTGCTTGATAAAATGACTAAAATTATCATGTTGGCTCTTACGCTAACCACCTTAGTCGCCGTGGCATTAGCCTTCAATCGTTATAGCGGATTCGGCACTCCAGTGGTCAGTGAATCTCCTTGGCAATGGGCATACGTCGGTTTTTTAGTAGCTATGATGGGTTGGATGCCAGCTCCGATAGAGGTAAGTACTTGGAACTCGTTATGGTTAATAGAAAAACGTAAAACCCAAACGGTAACTGCCAAGCAGGCTATTTTTGATTTTAATCTAGGCTATGTCACCACGGCATTACTGGCGATTGTATTTTTAGCGTTAGGCGCATTAGTGATGCACGGCAGTGGCGAGCGTTTTTCAGACTCAGGTGCGGTATTTGCCTCACAATTGATCACCCTTTATAGCCAAGTCATGGGCAATGAAAGCCGCTATCTAATTGGGATTGTTGCATTTTTATGTATATTTAGTACCACGGTTACCGTGATAGATGGCTACAGTCGCACACTTGATATGGGCTGGCGATTACTGTCTCACAACACGTCACCACGCAGTTATTTAACCCAGGTGATGCTCGGGATCAGCGCGCTTGGTTTATTACTCATTTTATTCTTTAAAGGCGCCTTATTACCGCTGCTTGAATTTGTGATGATCCTTGCCTTTATGACTACCGTTATTTTTGCATGGCTTAACTTCCGTTTAATGACAAGTAACACCTTGGCTAAAAAACATCGTTATGGCCGTGTGATGGTTGGGTTGTCTTGGATTGGTTTATTGTATTTAGTTAGCTTCGCTATCTTGTTTATTTATTGGTATTTCACAAAATAATCTCACTAAAAGCCTAGAGGCTAGGACGCTACGCGGCTAGATCCTATAAAATCAACAGCCTAACAGCGAAGCGACACTAGCAGGCCGAAGCTCGCCCTAGCAGCGAAGCGACACTAGCTGCGTTAGAAATCGATTGCAGCTCAAGCAGGATTAATCTGACTAATCAGTGATTACCCGCTATAATAGTGTTTCGTCAACTGACCTAAACCATTTATGCGCAGCCGCGCCAGAGAACCTTATGATTAACAATGATATTCTTCGCCGTATTCGCTTTGTGTTTGACTATTCAAATGCCAAAATGATTAACATTTTCAGCCAAGCCAAAGTAGACATGTCTTCAGAGCAAATTATTGCGCTGTTGAAAAAAGAGGAAGAAGAAGGTTATCAAGCGTGTAATGACACATTAATGTGCCAATTCTTAGATGGTTTGATCATTCAAAATCGTGGTTTAAAGCCTGGAGCTGAAGTACCAGTGCCTTTAAAGCAACTGACTAATAATCTTATATTCAAAAAATTACGCGTAGCGCTAGAAATGCGTGAAGAAGATATTATTGCCGCATTAGCTTTAGCAGATTTTTCAATGACTAAATCTGAACTAGGTGCGCTATTCCGTAACCCTGACCATAAAAACTATAAACCTTGTGGCGACCAGGTGTTAAGAAACTTCGTTAAAGGTTTATCAATCAAACATCGCGGTAAGTAATATTCGTTAGGATGTTGAGATAATACTTTATTAATGCGTAGCTTAGGCTGCGCATTTTTGTTTATGGCGTTTACATTTAAACAATAATAATTTTGCATTTACACCATGCGATTGTTCACATAGTAATGACACAATAGTAAGTGATGAGTAGAAGTACCTAACAATAATGTGATTTTACTCACTTAACAGACCACAAAAAAGATCAGACGTGATAATCTACAATCATAAAAAAAACCAGCCCTATTCTAATAACGATCTAACTGGATCTAACACATTAAGGTTCCCCATGGACGATAACAAACGCCCCCTCTATCTTCCTTTTGCCGGCCCAGCGATTCTTGAATCACCTCTGCTTAATAAAGGCAGTGCATTTAGTGAAGAAGAACGAATTTATTTCAACCTCGAAGGCCTCATTCCTTGGGTAATTGAAACCATTGATGAGCAAGCCGCTCGCGCTTACGCACAATTTAAAAACTTCACCAATGATCTCGATAAGCACATTTATTTGCGCAATATTCAGGATACTAACGAAACCTTATTTTATCGTTTAGTGCGTAATAACATCAGTGAAATGATGCCGATTATCTACACGCCTACAGTCGGCTTAGCCTGTGAACGCTTCTCTAAAAATTACCGTCGTAATCGTGGCTTATTCATTTCGTATCCTAACAAAGATCGCATTGATGATATTTTAAATAACTCGACTCGCCATAAAGTCAAAGTCATCGTGGTGACAGACGGAGAACGTATTCTCGGTTTAGGCGACCAAGGCATAGGCGGTATGGGGATCCCAATTGGTAAATTATCGCTATACACTAGTTGTGGTGGCATAAGCCCGGCGTATTGTCTTGCTGTGACGTTAGATGTTGGTACT
>NZ_PJAP01000862.1:0-3518 GCF_002836795.1 Shewanella sp. 11B5
CTAAATTAAGTGCTAACTGCACGATTGTGCGAGCGATTGCGGCATCTTTTTGATTGCTCACAATTCCATCTACAAACGACTTATCAATTTTTAATGTATCAATGGGGAAACTCTTTAAGTAGTTTAATGAAGAGTAGCCGGTTCCAAAATCATCAATAGCTAACTTCACACCTAGTTTTTTTAACATAAATAGCAAAGCAATCGCCTCATCGACGTTACTGATGATGGCTGATTCTGTAATTTCAAGCTCAAGTAGATTTGGTGGTAAACCGGTTTCAACAAGTGCACGTTTCACGTGGTCAAAAATATTTGCATGGTTGAATTGCAATGCAGATAGATTGACAGCCATGCGCTGAAAATTGGCATCTGCAATATGTATCTGTTTCGCTTTGCTACAAGCTTCAAGCAAAGCCCATTCTCCAATAGGGATAATCAAGCCGCTACTTTCAGCAATCGCGAGAAAATCTATCGGTGTTAACAAGCCTCTTGTTGGATGGTTCCAACGCAATAATGCTTCGTATCCAACAATGTTGTCATTTGCTGAGTCAATTTGTGGTTGGTAATAAAGTACAAACTGATCTCCTAACCTTATAGCCTCTCGCAGTTCGACTTCAATTTTGAGCCTATCCATTAATGATTTATGCATTTCATGTGAAAAAAGTTGGTAACCGTTTTTGCCGTTGTGTTTCACTTCATACATGGCAGTATCTGCATGCTGCAGTAAAATATCGCCGGATTCACCGTCGTCGGGATAAAAAGAAATACCGATGCTGGCCGAAATAAATGTTTGTTGCCCCTGAATAACAAAGGGTTTCGAAAGCGCATCAAGCACTCGCTGAGCAATAATAGCGACATTATCAAACGCTTCTAACTCACATAAAAGTAAAGTGAATTCATCGCCGCCCAAACGGGCAAGATGTTCATTTTCATAATCAACCCGGCTGCCAACACTAAGCTCATCTGAAATACGTACAGAACTTTTTATCCGTGTCGCCGTTTCGCATAGCAACTCATCACCGGCTTTGTGTCCCAAGGTATCATTTATTCTTTTGAAATGATCTAAATCAATGAATAGTAATGCTAATTTTGTTGAGTGACGTTTGGCTGAAGCAATTGCAGAGTCTAACTGCAACAGAAATTTACGCCTGTTCGGTAGATCCGTTAACGTATCGTAAAAGGCATAATAAGCGATTTCTTGCTCTGATTTTTTGCGGCTTGAAATATCATGCAAGGTGCCATTAATTCGCGGTTCACCAAAATCATAAGTGATATCTGTTCGGTCATGTAGGGTAATAATCTCACCACTACCATGTAACACACGATATTCAATATCATAGGGTTGCCGATGCTTTAACGCTGTTTTAACCGTTAATTTTAAAAATTCACGATCATCTGGGTGGATGATTTCTAGCAATTTAGAAAACGTAATGTCTATCTCTTGAGGTTGCATCCCCAACATACGATAAACTTCATCAGAGCAGTCTAACTTATCGGATGTAAAGTCCCACTCCCATGAGCCCAGGTGAGCAATACTTTGTGCTCTGGCAAGTTTGTTTTTACTTTTGGTTAGCTCTTTGATTGTTTTATTGGTTTTCAATACGTAATGGATGCGGTGACTCAGCAACGGCCACTTAACCGGCTTGGTCATGAAATCTGTTGCACCCACATCGAAGGCTTTTTGAATGTCTTGAGGTTGATCTAATGCTGTCACCATAATAATGGCGACATTATCCCCTTCGGGTAATGAACGGATCACTGAACAGCATTCAAAGCCATTCATTTTGTCCATCGACACATCGAGCAATATTAAATCTGGTGTATGTTCGGAAAAAAGCTGTATCGCCTCTTCGCCACTGCTGGCCTCAATAATATTGCCAACAGAATGGCTTAGTGCCCGACGCATCAGAATTCGAATGACGGGATCATCATCAACGATTAATACCACATCTTGAAGTGTATTTAACGACATTAGACAAGCCTCTCTAACTTTAGCAATATTGCCTCTTTAGTTTGTTCAAACACAGGCAATAATGTGTCTGAGAGATGATTGGCATCGCTCAACTTACCACTACGTGCAAACAACTCAATTTGACTCGCTAACGTCTGAATTTTTATCGCCCCTACATTGGCCGAACTGGACTTTAGTGAGTGTGCTGATTTAAAGACTTGATCGGCATCCTTGTCTATTAACCCTTTAATAACATTACTAATCAATACTGGTGCATTTTCTAAATACAAATCCGCTATACTTTTCACCAGATCACTTGAGTCATCAGGCGAAATTTGTTGAATATCATCAAGGGGCCCATCAACAAATACTAACGATTCCTCGCTCTGAACTTCCTCGACCACGGCAACAGGACTCTCAGACTCAAAAACCCATCTATTCATGCATTCTGATAGATTCTGACGAGTAAAAGGTTTTAACAGCGTATCTTTAGCGCCTGCGTTACGGAATAGCCTTTTAACATTCGGTTGAATATCGGCAGTAAGTGCGATGATAGGGGTTTCATAATTAATGCAACTCTGACCTAAGTCAGTTATCGCTTGAGTTGCAACGATCCCATCAACTACCGGCATATGGTAATCCATAAAGATGAGATCAAACTTTTTCTCGCTGGCTCTGGCGATGGCTTCTTGACCATTATTTACAATTTCACATTGATGCCCTAAAGACTCTAACAAGCTTTTTACCACCAACTGATTGACCACATTATCTTCTGCAACTAACACTATAGATTGTCGGAACACTGCCTGAACATGATCATCTGGCTCAACGTCTACAGTAGCTGTTGATATTGAGTTGTCTTGTGGCACAAGGGGAATGCTAAACCAAAAATGACTGCCTTCGTCTAACGTACTTTCAACACCATAACGGCCATTCATCAATACGACTAACTGTTGGCAAATAGCCAAACCTAAACCCGTTCCACCAAACTCACGGGTAATCGTACTATCAGCTTGCATAAACGGGGTGAAAATGCTCTCTAATTTTGATGCCGCAATGCCAATACCGGTATCTTTAACGGTAAAAGTAATATAAGTATCAGACGCCTCCATGTGCTCACTCACCGCTATAGAAATAGCACCTTGGCGGGTAAATTTTATCGCGTTTGAGACAAAGTTATTAATAATTTGTCGTACTCTGACAGCGTCACCCAAGTAATTTTCGTGGCTCAATGGCGATATGACCACCTCAAAATCCAGACCCTTTTTCCCTGCCGACACTTTATGTGAATGACATGTGGAGGTGACAAGATCAGGTAAATTAAAAGTTTTGATGTCTAAATCCATTTTATTGGCATCGGCTTTCGAGAAATCCAGCACTTCATTCAGCAACACCAATAATGTTTGCGCAGACTCGTTGATCATCTGTACCGTGTTAGACACTTCTTTATTTAATTTAAAAGAAGTCAGTAAATCAGAAAAACCAACAATACCATTCAGTGGCGTTCTAATCTCATGACTCATCACCGCTAAAAACTCAGACTTTGCCTGACTGGCTTTTTTGGCAATTT
>NZ_PJAP01000863.1:0-3509 GCF_002836795.1 Shewanella sp. 11B5
CCTCGCCGATCATCACATTAAAGCTGTGCGCCAGCTGAGAAAATTCATCATTCGATTTAAGGTTGACTCGTTGCGTATAGTCTTTTTTATTTGAGATATGTTCTATAACTTCCAAAAGCGTATTAAGTGGTTTGGTGAATAAAGATTGCAACCAAAACATCACCAATAAACTCGCCGTAAAAGCCAATATGCTGGCTGAAGTAACCAACACTAAATAATCATCCAGTTGCTTAGTGAGTGCGTTCATATTATCCGTAATATGTAACAAGCCCACCACCTCACCTTCAAAAAGCAAAGGGGTATATGAGTGCACTCCATCATTGTTAAATTGCGTCAGCTTTTTCTTGGAAGAAATAATATTCAATAATTCCTGCTGATCAATAACGCCTTGATAAACCCCATGACCTTGGTAAGCGGCAAATGGATTACCTGTAGGATCATAAATAGTCGCGTGGATGATATCTGGCTGAGCAATGAGCGCGGATAAGGTCTTTTCGGCTGACGATGGATCATTAAAAATAACCGCTGACAGACTATTGCTCGCCACAATATCACTTAGCACCGCTAAACCTTGTTCAGCTTTCTCTTTAGTCACTGCATATTGCTTAGTGATTAATGATGCAGAGATAATGACAATGACAAGAATAGCGATCGCTAGCATTGAAAAAATCAATTTTGTTCGAATTGATGCTAAATTCATTATTTTCATCGTTTAACCTCAAGTGCCAATTTCAATACTTGTGAACTGATATCCAACCCTGAAGCCTCTAACACTTTAATATTAATATTGAAAAACAATCGTTTATCTTTTTCAACGATTTCAATCATGCCTCCTTGCACCGCAAATCCCGAGATATCTGAAACCGTTAAAATAGGTTTATTATCGACAGCCAAAAACAAACGACGAGTTAAATCCCTAGAGTTAGCATCGATAAATACCACATCACACTGTTCGATTTGACTTGTTTCTGATAGCTGAATAGCCGTGATTGATTGAGTCACCAATTTTTTCTTCGAAAGCCCCATAAAACTATCGCGATATTGATTTCCAAAGAAACATATTTTCCACGCAGATGGTGTATTAAGTCGCGATTCTGGCCACTGGGTAAATTTCGCGAAGTTATAGGTAAACGCCGCTTTTAAATCAAACGAATTTTGGGACATAGCCATAGATGAACGCGGAAGCAGCACAAATACAACCAATAATGAATACAGTATCTGTCGACTCAAATTAGCTTTTTTCATTGTGGCGACCTTAAAAGCTTAACGTCGCTTTAACAAAGTAACTTGGTCCCACCCGATAAGGAAATTGTAAGCTTTCTCCTTCATATTCAAGGTGGGTAGGATGAAGCAAATTTTTCCCGAACGCCGATAATGAGATATCCGGCGTAACCATCCAGCGTAGCCCAATATCCACACTATGGTAGCTAGGAATAGTCTTCATACTTGTGCCGTTTTGGCTTATCACGTTATTGTTATCGATAAAACGCCATACGAAGTTAACATCTATATCATCGGTAATATTCCAATCAATTATTGTCGACAACATATGCTCAGGTGCATCAGTATTCTGATTTAAACTGCCACCAAATTCGCTTTGGATAAAGCTGTAATTGGCTCTTAACTGAAGTGAGTGAGTTACAACCCACAGCGAAGATAATTCAACCCCATAGTTATATCCATCCAAACTATTGCCAAATAAGACATATTGCGAAATATAATTAGGGAATGTACTGAAATCAATTGTACTGTCAGACTCTGACACGCTGCGCAGTTTGCCATAATCGTTATAAAATACGGTAGTATCAAAAGACCATTGGCTTGCCGGAATAAAACGATATCCTATCTCGTATGAGACCATTTCTTCGGATTCAAAATTGTCGTTACCCGACACCCATACCTTAACCAGCGGGGCCACGTCAGAAGGCGGTATATTAAGGGCATTTGCAGATATATTGTTTTCTAATCTTGATGGGGTTCGCACTGCTCGAGCAATAGAAGTCCATACGCTGTTTCTTGTATCTAACTGCCACCTAAGACGAATATTGGGTTGAACCTCAAAACCTGTATAGTCATTTTGTTCAAAACGCGAAGCCAGAGTAAGCCACAACTCGTCTTTAACTAGCATAATTTCGTCACTGATGAACGCACTCCACAAATCAGTATTTGTCGAGGAAGCCTCACTACTTTCTAGAATAGGGCTGGATCCGAGCTCATCTTGTATATAACGGTATCCTAATCCCCAAACAACATTATGATTTTGCCCAATAATTAGCTGATGCTGAAAATCAACATCAAAGGTTTCACTGCTTAAACCATACAAATTTTCATCTCTGTTGGCATAATCGTAATAAGTTTGCACACTATATTCAGAGGTTGCCGATATTGCTTTGGTGTACTTTGATAACAAGTTAAAACCATCACTTTTGACTTCATCAGTATAATAATTTCGATATAGCGGCGCTTCTGTTGATGCAATATTAGGTGCTTGCTGCATTTTAGATTTGTAAAAGTCACTGCTTAACGTGAGACTTGTGTCTGTCTCTAGCTGAATATCAATGCGCCCACCTAATTGCAGATGCTGCCAGCTATTATCTTTGCCTGCATCGGCAAATGGTACCAGTAAGTCACTCTCAAGATCATTTAGGTCAAGCTCAAACGAATCTCTTTCATGGCCTTTCAAATATACTCTCGACGTGACCTTGTCAGACAATGTTGATCCATAACGAAAACCAGCAAAGCCTTGCTCATAATCTCCGGCACCTAGCTCTCCATAGCCTCCTAATGTGTCGGCACTGTGTTTAGTGATAATGTTAATCACACCATTAACCGCATTCGCCCCCCACAAAGCTGCACTTGGACCACGGATAACTTCGATACGCTCAATGTCAGCCATAAGCGTGTCTTGCACTTCCCAATAGACACCGGAGAATGCTGGAGAATAAAGAGTTCGGCCATCCATCAAAACCAATAATTTGTTATTGTAGCGCCCATTAAAACCACGACTTCCAATGGCCCACTTTTGTGAATCAATCTGCGCTACATGCAGCCCTGGCACATCGCGAAGCGCTTGTGGAATTGAGGTCGCACCAGAGCGACGAATACTCTCGCTTGTAACAACATAAATTGCTGCTGGTGAATTGGATAGAGGCTGCTTTTGTTTTGATACAGAAGTCACTTCAACATTCATTAACTCTTGTAGACTGAGATCTAAAGAGTCTGAATCAGCGGCTATAGCTGTAGAACTCGCAGAAAAAACAAATAATGCAGAATAAAAAGTCATTTTCAGCTTTAACATTTTCAATAATTCCTTCACCAAGCCAAAGACAACAATGCCAATTTATTTTTCAAAAAATTAAATCACACAAACAACTTATTCGATTAAGTTTAAAGTATGTTCAATGGTAAATCCATTAACATTTTACCAACAACCTACCAAAAATGAATCGTCAAATATCTCAATTTTGATCTTCTGTTAATTTTTGATGACATAAATATGACTATCGGCC
>NZ_PJAP01000864.1:0-3508 GCF_002836795.1 Shewanella sp. 11B5
ACTATTATTTCCACATCGAACAACAGCAGCACGAACCCATACCGCATATCCCCGAATTTGAAAAGCTTAAAGCCTTGCTTGCAGACCGAATGAATTAACTTAATAACATACTTGGCATTGATGATAATTGATCATCATCCCAGCCAAATGCGTTAAAAACAGTCAACCATTCAGCTTCTAACTCAGTTTCAATATGCATTGATTGCTGAGTTACTGGGTGTACAAACTGCAAGCTTTTTGCAATCAACCACAAACGGTTAATAGTAAAATGTTCGCGAAAGAACTTATTTTGTTTACCATCGCCATGGGTTGTATCACCAACAATTGGATGACGTAAATGTGCCATATGACGACGTAATTGGTGCTTGCGGCCAGTATGAGGGCTTAATTTTACCAAGCCATAACGACTAGTTGGGTATCGACCTGAACTAAACGGTATTTCCGTATTCAATAATGGTTGATAATCCGTCACGGCATCTTGAGCAGCCTTGTTCTGGTCCACATGTTTATCGCCTAAATCATCAAACTCCTGTTTTAGGGCATAATCTAGCGTGCCAGACTTATGCATATTGCCACGAACAATGGCTAAATAATGCTTCTTAATACTATGATCAGCAAATTGCTCACATAATGCACGAGCCACCTCACTCGATTTGGCAAACAGTAATACTCCAGATGTAGGTCTATCTAGGCGGTGCACCGGAAAAACATGGCAGCCCACTAAATCACGAGTCATCTGCATCGCAAAAAATCGCTCCCTACGGGCTAAATAACTACGATGAACCAATAAACCTGCAGGCTTATGGATAGCAACTAGGTGCTCATCTTCAAATAGAATGTCGATATGGGGAGGGTGTAAGTCATCGTCTAATTCGGTATCTGCAGTAGCGTTCTCATCAATATATTCCGAGCCTATTTGTTCATATAAGTCATCGTTATCTAATGAGTATTCAGCATCGTTTTCTTTTGAGATCATGTGTTATCACTTTACTTATTATGTATTGGCCAACTCAGAATCGGCTTAGTTTGTTTTGTTATGTGGTGGCGTTTGTTGCTCGCTTAACGCTGACTGAGCAAAGTATCAAATTGTTGTAATTGAGCAATCAGAACATCCCCATAGTGCATACCTTGCCACACATGCTCAGCCATGGGCGCTAAAGCCATATTGGTCGGCAAAGGCTGTCGTTGCACAACTAACTCGGTCATCTTTGGAATAAAAATAAACTGCAACCATTGCTCAAATGCCATTACATCGCAGCTAAATGGTGCCGTACTCGTTAAAGCAGATACCGGAGGTGAGGTATCAGACCACAACTGAAATTCCTTAAGCAATTGTTCTAATTTAATTAAATAATTATGGCTGGCTAAATAAAGCATAAACATGAACGACAATATAAAGGCTAAGTCGGAGTATGATATCATTTAGCCCATTGAATACCCATCCAACTTCTTTGATTTAGTGACGACCCCATGACCGAGATAACCACCTTAAGCCAGTTTCTGACGACCGCAAATACTCAATTTCAAATATACGATTTAGGTCGTCGAGTGCAACATATCGATATGTTAGCTTTTCAGCAAATTGACTCTTTACTGGCGCCGTATCCTTATCCCATTCAAGGCCATGCGCAGTTTGCTATCGTGTTTTGGCAACAAGAGCAATTACCCTATATTTGGTTTGTAAAATTACCTTTAGATGAACAAGGTTTATTATCTCCTGCGCCTCGAACTCAGTTTATTAAAATGATTTTAGAAGCCCTGGGTCGTAATCCAACCCAAGCATTAACTGATGCACAGCAA
Source organism: Shewanella sp. 11B5 (assembly GCF_002836795.1). Classification (NCBI taxonomy): domain Bacteria; kingdom Pseudomonadati; phylum Pseudomonadota; class Gammaproteobacteria; order Alteromonadales; family Shewanellaceae; genus Shewanella; species Shewanella sp. 11B5. Next base: position 1,801 of record NZ_PJAP01000864.1, read on the forward strand.
GAACAATTAGCCAATCACCCTTTCAGCTTTAAACCTAACCAACACAAACTGGCGTTATTTAATGCATTGGTCAGGCTTCAGCTTGGTCAACCAGCATCGAGCCAATATGAATTTGCTACGCAGTATTTGTCTGGCCAAGCAGCGCAAGACACATGGCCACAACTGGGTTTACAAGGTTTAGCCGATATTTGCGTTCGCGCACATCAATTCAACCATCTTGATGACATTATAAATGCACTTGATAATGCACCTATTGAAGTGCAAGCCGCCCTTTGCCAATGCTTAGAACACATTAATATTGATAAACGCCTTGCGGAACACTTATTTAATCAATTAGAACAAGCTCAAGATCATATAAAAGTGATGTATTTAGCGGCATTAGCATCTGATGTTCAATACAGTATGACAGCGATTAACCAACTCAATGAACAACAACATTTAGACGACAACACGCTAATAACAATTGCAGCACGTAACTGGTTAGCGTTAAAAGATGATGCCACTCGTAAACACTATTTAGAAGCGCTAGCAAAACAGCCACAGCACTTCTTTAATCAAGTATTTGCTGATATCGTGGCAATACCTAGCTTACGTTCTGGATTATTAGCCGACTTAAGGCATCCTGACAGAAGCGTTCAATTAGCAACCGCGATTGGCGGATTATTTAGAGCAACCAGCCTATGATGACTGATTTTTTATTAATTGTTGCTTTAGTTGTTGTTGCTGCTTTTTTTTGGCAACTTCGACAAATGGCAGAGTTAAGCCGAACGATTACAGAGCAAGCCTGTAAAAAACAAAACGTACAACTACTCGCTATTGCGATGGAATCGGCCCGTCCAAGTATTGGTGGCAGTACTGGCATTTGTTGGAAAGCAACATTCATGTTCGAATTTAGCACCGATGGCATTAACCAATATCGAGGCCATATTTTAATGCATGGTAATCGAGCAAAAAAAATCGAATGGCCCATTTTCCCAGAACCAGAATGGATGGATGCTCCACTGGCCAGCGGTAAATTTGGCAGTTGTGGAAGCAGTAAAAGCTGTGATTCAGGTAAATGCCATTAAAGCAGTTCTACTTTTTAGGCAAAATAACTAAGAAATGATATAAAAAAACGCTATTTTTCAAAAAAATAGCGTTTTTTATTGCCCCAAAATGCAATTAAGTTTGTGGATTGTTGAGGATTTTATAATCGCTGTAGGTAACAGTTTGAACACTGTCGAGTGACTTAAAAATTGCCGCTGTACCCATTATAGTGGTTGATGTATGAGCTGGCATCACTAATCCCTCAAACACATCAAAACTTAACTCTAATTCAAATTTAGTTAAAGTAACTGAAAACGCAGGATTTATCTCGTCAGTATTTCTGATGATAATTTTACGTAAATGCTTGGATGTTTTATCCAAATAAAGCACGCCTGCTAATGAGTTATTGTCTAGCTCATCAATATTGGGTGTAAACGTAAATGACATATTATTGTCATCCTCACCGACAAAAACCAATGTCGACAAATCAATTAAATCAGAAAACGCTAATTCATAGCTAGTTTCGTCTTTATCTTCATGCAGATCTTGTTGACGCTCTCGGTATTCAGTTAAGCGCTTTTTACTAGGAGTATCACCATTTTCAGACACCAAACTCCAACGTTCAGTTTCAGGTAAGGATGCATTGAATTGTTCAATACGTGTCATGTCGGGCATCACTGTT
>NZ_PJAP01000865.1:0-3507 GCF_002836795.1 Shewanella sp. 11B5
ATGCCCAGTGATTCAATTGCATAGACGGTTTGAGTCAACAGCAAAAACAAAAAAGCCAATGCGGATGCATTGGCTTTTAAAGTAATCCAATAAAACCCTAGCCTAATACTGCCAACAAGACACCAGCAGCAACGGCACTACCTAGCACACCTGCAACGTTAGGCCCCATGGCATGCATGAGTAAGAAGTTTTGGTTGTTAGCCTCTAAACCAACCTTATTAACCACACGTGCAGCCATTGGTACAGCAGAAACGCCAGCGGCGCCAATAAGCGGGTTAATTTTTCCGCCAGAGAGCTTACTCATTAATTTAGCCATCAATACCCCTGAAGCAGTACCAATACTAAACGCAACCGCGCCAAGGATTAAAATACCTAGCGTTTCGATACGCAAAAATTGATCTGCTGAGAGCTTAGACCCAACAGCAAGACCTAAAAAGATCGTCACTATGTTGATTAATTCATTTTGTGCCGTTTTCGATAAACGATCCACCACACCCGATTCGCGCATTAAATTGCCCAAACAGAACATACCAATTAATGGGGTTGCTGCGGGTAAAAATAAAATGGTTAACCCTAATACCATCAGTGGAAAGATAATTTTCTCTTTCTTACTGACTTCACGCAATTGTTCCATTTTAATTTCACGTTCTGCTTTGGTAGTGAGCAGTTTCATGATCGGCGGCTGAATTAATGGCACTAACGCCATGTATGAATATGCAGCAACGGCAATCGCCCCTAACAATTCAGGCGCCAGTTTAGAGGCTAAGAAAATCGCCGTCGGACCATCTGCGCCACCAATAATGGCAATAGCCGCAGCATCTTGCATACTAAACTCAAACCCAGGCACCCAATTTAAGGCAATAGCACCAATTAAGGTTGAGAAAATCCCAAATTGTGCCGCTGCGCCTAACAATAATGTTTTAGGATTAGCAATGAGAGCCCCAAAATCAGTTAATGCACCAACACCCATGAAGATAAGCAATGGGAACACCCCAGTCTCAATCCCGACATGATAAGCGTAATACAGTAAGCCACCTTCGTCGGTAAAACCTGCATTAGGAATGTTGGCTAATATGGCACCAAATCCAATAGGTAATAACAATAACGGCTCAAATCCTTTAATTATCGCTAGAAATAACAATAAACAACCCACAGCCATCATTAACAGTTGGCCACCAGTAAAGTTAGCAACACCTGTTTCAGCCCAAAAAGCCAATAATCCTTCCATTTCGACCTCTTATGCTAGTGATAACAATGTTGAACCTACAGTTACACTGTCACCCTGCTTAACCGCTAACTGAGTTACAACACCATCTTGTTGAGCACGAATTTCGGTTTCCATTTTCATCGCTTCGAGGATGATGATCACTTCACCGGTTTTAACCGCTTGACCATTACTGACTAATACTTTGAAAATATTGCCCGATAACGGCGCGGCCATGGTGCATTTAATCTCACCCGTTGGCGCTGAGGCGACCGTTGCAGACGCTGCCGCAATAGGTGCTGCTGATGCTGGCGCGATATGGCCGATCTCACCACCTTCACTCACTTCGACCACAAAATGTTGACCATCGACATCGACGGTATAGGTTTGTGGGCCTTTATCGACTTTCACTTGTAAATCATCTGCACTTGGGACAGGTTCAAACGCATCCGGATTACCGCGATTTTTAAGAAACTTAAGACCAATTTGATTGAATAACGCGTAAGTCATTACATCGTCATCTTGTTCTGCAGCTAAGCTAAAGCCCTGCTCTTTGGCGGCTTCTGCAAGCTCGACACGTAACTTATCCAGTTCTGGTGCAATCAAATCTGCTGGACGACACGTAATAGGCTGCTCGCCTTTTAGCACTCGGGCTTGTAGTTCGGCATTAACAGGTGCTGGCGTCGCACCATATTCGCCTTTTAGTACGCCTTCGGTCTCTTTGGTCATCGACTTGTAACGCTCACCCATCAGCACGTTGATTACTGACTGTGAACCAACAATTTGCGACGTAGGGGTAACTAAAGGTAAGAAGCCAAGATCTGCGCGTACCCGTGGGATCTCTTCAAGCACGGCATCCATTTTGTCTGCTGCGCCCTGCTCTTTTAATTGATTTTCCATATTGGTTAGCATGCCACCAGGTACTTGAGCACGTAAAATACGTGAATCAATGCCCTTCAATGCACCTTCAAAACGGACGTATTTTTTACGTACTTCACGAAAATAGGCTGCTATTTCTTCTAACAACACCATATCGTAACCGGTTGCTCTGTCGGTATCTTCAACCATTGCGACTAACGTTTCGGTAGCGCTGTGGCCGTAGGTTTGGCTCATTGAGGATATTGCGGTATCAAGCACATCAACACCCGCTTCAATCGCTTTTTGATATGTAGCGCTGCTTAGGCCCGTTGTGGCATGACAATGCATCGACACCATTAAATCCGTTTGTGATTTTAATCGACTAATAAGGTCGTAAGCTTGCATTGGCTTAAGTAAACCCGCCATATCTTTAATACATAAAGAGTCTGCGCCCATGTCTTCTAGGCGTTTAGCCATATCAACCCAAGTATCAACGTTGTGAACAGGGCTAGTGGTAAATGAAATGGTGCCTTGGGCGTGGCCGCCCACGTTTTTAACCGCTTTAACCGCTGTTTCAAGGTTACGTACATCGTTCATTGCATCGAAGATACGAAATACATCAACGCCATTGGTATGAGCTCGTTCAACAAAACGCGTAACGACATCATCGGCATAATGTCGATAACCCAATAAATTCTGACCTCGAAGCAACATTTGTTGCGGAGTATTAGGCATGGCTTTTTTCAATTCGCGAATACGATCCCATGGATCTTCGCCTAAATATCGAATGCATGAATCAAAAGTAGCGCCCCCCCAAGACTCGAGTGACCAGAATCCGACTTTGTCTAATAACGGTGCGATGGGTAACATATCGTCAATACGTAAACGTGTTGCCAATAATGATTGGTGTGCGTCACGCAGGACGACATCGGTTAATGCTAACGGCTTGCTCATAATGACTCCAAATTTATTTCGCGCGGTATTGATGTATCGCAGAGGTAATAGCGGCAACCAACTTAGGGTCTAAAACAGTAGGTTCAGTAGCATTAGAACTTACTGTCGCCAGCGTAGGAACCTCTACAGGGGGCGGAAAAAGCTTGGCAACAATGCCAATGCCGATGATTAAGATACTCAAAAAAATAAATACTAAGCCCATGCCCATTACCATGATGCCTAGCGCATCGGATAACTGCTCAGATATCGATGTCATGTGTCCTCACTTTATCTGTTAAACATCAAACCAATGCGTTGACTATTATGTACCGTCTCTCAATGTACGATCATGGTGCGATGTCACATAACGTGCACCAAGATAACAATATTGTTAACGACCACATAAATAATTCGAGCTATTCAAAAAGCATAAATATTCAAACTCAACGATTATTCAACGAAGTTTTATTTCATTGTAAAAACAACAAAAAGAGGCTGTAAACCTAAAATCC
>NZ_PJAP01000232.1:0-9817 GCF_002836795.1 Shewanella sp. 11B5
GCAGAATGGATATAGCAGAATTTTTCGACTCCACCAAGATATTAGTATCGATTAGCAATAACCCCAAGGAATTGAAATGCAAGTTAATGAAGAAGACCGAATTACCCCACAAGCCGCTGAAAAACCAGGGTCTAACATGTTATTAATCGCTATCGCGGTAATAGCCCTCTTAGGCGCAAGCAGTTATTTCTATTTTACCAGTGATGACGCTGAAGAATTTGAACCAGTTGTTATCACTCCAGTTGAGCTGCCAGAGTCAGTTCCAGAGACGCCAATAGAGCAAACGCCTATTGAAGAACCGCAAAATGTTACCACAACAGATGATGTAGTCCCCACTGGCGAATCCGAGACAGCTACGGAAGCTGTAGTTGCAGAACCACTTCCTGCATTAGCTGAGTCTGATGATTTTGTTGAAGCAAAAACATTAGCTATAGCCAACGGTATGAAAATAGCGCCGATGATCTTGAAAAAAGACATTGCCCGCCAATTTGTGGTGTTTGTCGATAACCTAGCCCAAGGCGATATTGTGCGTAAAGCTAGCCCGTTAAAAGGCCCTGACACGCAATTTACCGTGAGTGAAATAACCAACAAAACATATCTTAATCCAGATGGTTATCATCGATATGATTTGTATGCCAATTTTATAGCAGGCTTGAGCGATAAAGATTTAGTCGCGACTTACACTGAGTTAAAACCACTATTTGCCGAAGCCTTTACTGAACTTGGTTACAGTGATATTGATTTTGATAAGCGTATGCAACAGGCTTTTAGCATGGTTGCTAGCGCGCCCATTATTGAAGACCCTATTGAGTTATCGTCAATCAGTGTTAACTATAAATATGTCGATCCTAACCTTGAAGCATTACCTAATGCCCAAAAGTTGTTGATCCGTATGGGGCCAGACAACACTCGAAAAATTAAAGAAGCTGTCAAAAAATTGCAGCAAAGCTTTGCGAACAAATAAGCTTTACATCAAACGGTAAAGCTATTTTATTAAGCTAACAGCAATCAGCGCGACGTTTACCGTCGCGCTTTTTTATTTAATAGTCACTTTGTTGAATTAACCCTCAGCTATTAGGCTTTTTCGTCCACACGGCTTCTTATCGACATTCACTTCGGTGTACAATTGGCAAGGTTAACGAATCGTCATTATGTAGATGATAATTGTTAACAATTAGATAAGGATAGCTAGGCAATTATAGAGGGAATGTAGTGCATTTAGAATTTGAACTTCTATCATGGGGCGCATGGTCGCCGGACTTTCAGACACCTGAAAGTTGGCTACAATGGCAACAGCCTAATGGCAATTTGGCGCCTAAGCCAGACTCACCGCCATTGGCTCACATTCCTGCCATGCAACGCCGTCGCTTTAGTCGCTTAACTAAAATGATGCTCACGGCCGCCTACCAATGCCAACCTGATAATAATTGCCGCAGTATTTTTTCATCTCGCCATGGAGAGCTCACGCGCACCTTGGGCTTACTCAAAGATATCACCCAACAACAAGCGTTATCGCCAATGGCTTTTAGTCAATCAGTGCACAATACTGCCAGTGGCATTTTCGGTATTGTTAATAACAATACCGCTTCGTCTACATCGATTGCCGCTGGTGAACAAACTCTCACTCAGGCACTTATTGAAGCCTACGCGCAATTAGCGCAATCGCCACAACCTGTATTGGTTGTATTTGGTGATGACCCGGTTCCACCGGTATACAGTGAGTTTACTCACGAAGTCGAACTACCTTTGGCGTTAGGTTTGTACCTAGCACCATTTAATAGCAGTGCCCCACAAGCCAAAAATCAGTTTGCAGACACCACTTTACAACACGATTCGGCTCAGCGAATGACCCTTAGCGTGTCCGATCATCCGCCCGAGCATCACAGTCAAAACAACATCTGCATGAGCGAGTTAATACACCATATTGCCAGTGCAAAACATATCCAAGGTAAATTGTGCCATTGGTATTGGTCGCTTGAACATCATGCCTAATCAACACCATACAAGACAGCATACTGACGCTATTGTGCAAAAAAAAGCCACAGCGCCAAAACTCAGCGGTTTACGTTATATACCTCGCTGGGTTGGGGGTGTGTGTTGTTATATTGCTTTTGGTTTAGGCGGCTTGTTGAGTTCATTGACTATTTTACCGCTATTACGATTTTGGCCTGGCGAGAAAACAGTGCGCGTAGCTCGGGCCCAAAAAGCCGTCAGTTGGATGTTTAAAGCATTTGTTGCCATGCTCAGTTTTGCTGGAGTAATAGCTGTGAGCACCAAAAATATTGAGGCACTACAGCAAACTAAAGGAAAAGTGGTCATCGCTAATCATCCGACATTAGTGGACGTGGTGGTATTGATTAGTCTTATGCCGAATGCGGGCTGTATTGTAAAACAAAGCTTATGGCGTAATCCGTTTATTCGCGGCGTACTCGCCAGTGCAGGTTATATCCCTAATCGCGGCGCAGACTGGCTTTTACATGACTGCCAGCAAGTGCTGCGTACCGATACTAATTTGATTATTTTCCCCGAGGGTACCCGTACTTTAACCGGTAATATTGTTAACCCCTTTGCGCGTGGCGCGGCCAATATTGCCTTGCGCACCCAAACCGATATTTTACCCGTGGTGTTACGTACTGATGTTGCAGGCTTAACTAAGCAACAATCTTGGTACCAAATTCCACGGCAAACCATCAATATGTCAGTAGAAATTGGCACAAGCATGTCATACCTGCTGTATGATGCTAAACGAGGTAATGAAGCCAAAATGGCTCGACAGCTAACGCGCGACTTACAGCAGTTTTACCTTGATACACTTAAACAGCCTATCAAGTCACATTGATAGCCATACTTATAAGAAAGACAAAAAAATGAACTTACACAATCAAATAAAACAACTGATCATTGATTGCTTAGATCTCGAAGATGTCACTGTCGATGATATCGAAACCGATGCGGCCTTATTTGGCGACGGTCTGGGCTTAGACTCGATCGACGCACTTGAATTAGGCTTGGCAATTAAGAAAGAGTTTGATGTCAAAATTGAAGCCAATTCTGATGCGACTAAAGCACACTTTTTCAGTGTTGCTAGCTTAGCTAGCTTTATTGAATCTCAACGTGTTTAGGAGTCAGCATGCAAAATCGTGAACAAATCCTTGAGATGCTAAGTGGCATTTTAATTGATGAATTTGAAATAGAAGCAGCTGATATCACGCTTGAAGCTTCTTTGTATGAAGATCTGGATTTAGACAGCATTGATGCGGTAGATTTGGTGATTAAATTGCAACAACTGACGGGTAAAAAAATCCAGCCAGAGGCATTTAAAACCGTCCGTACAGTCAATGATGTCGTTAATTCCATTGAAGGCTTAATAAAAAGCTAATGCGGTTAATCCTGCAGATTATGACGACCTTGGTGATTATTGCTTATCCTGTTGCGGTGTACTTTGGTTTGCAGTATTTACCACCTGGCACAATCGCTTTGCTGCTGTGTTTGTTATTATTGCTACGGTTTATGGTCACTAAGCAGCAAGTAAAATCCATGACATTGCCAATACTGGTGGGCATAGGATTGACCGCGGCCAGTTTCATTACTCAACGTAACGACTGGTTACTGTTTTATCCGGTGGTGATAAACCTGAGCATGTTGGGGTTATTCAGTTACTCACTGATTAATGGTCCAAGCATGATTGAGCGCTTAGCACGCTTAAAAGAGCCTGATTTACCAGACTCCGCTATACCTTACTTACAAACCGTCACTAAACTTTGGTGTGGGTTATTTATTGTAAATGGTGCTGTGGCAACCTATACCGCCATAGCAACAAGTATTGAAATATGGACGCTTTACAACGGACTGATCGCCTACCTGTTTATGGGGTTGCTGCTCAGTGGTGAATGGATTTATCGTCGCTTTTGGTTGAAAAAACATGAATAAGCTTTTACTCAATTGGTTATCTACAGGGCCTGCCTCGCAGCAGCTAATCAGCTTTGACCATCATGACATCATGACGGGATCGTTGTTTTGCGCGCAAGTGGCCCACTTACATGCTCAGCTGATTCAAAGTGATGCTCAGCGTTGGCTGCTTGCAGCCAAGCACAGTGATTTATTTGCCGCTGGTTTATGTGCAGCCTTGTTAGCCGGTAAACAAGTGATATTGCCTGCCAACACCCAACGAGGCACCTTGAGCGAGCTCAACCATGAATTTGATGCCATTATTGCCGACACGCCATTATGTGAAGTGCGTGAGTATATCGCGCTCAAAAAAGAACTCAGTTTGCCCGCTGCAACTTGGCCTAAAACCAAGCTATTAGGTGAATTAGTACTATTCACCTCCGGCAGTAGCGGTCAGCCCAAAGCAATCAAAAAAACACTGCAACAATTAGATGCCGAAGTCAGTATTCTTGAGCAAACATTTGCCGAACATTTGCCTCATTGTTCAGTGGTATCGACAGTTTCACATCAGCATATTTATGGTTTATTGTTTAAAATTTTGTGGCCTTTAGCCGCGAGCCGAGCATTCTTAAGTGAACAAATCGACTTTCCTGAAACCTTAAGCTACTACTTGGCCATTATGCCAAATTTGTGTTTAATCAGTAGTCCAGCTCAATTGACCCGCTTGCCTGATGCTCTAGAAAATCAAAAACAACAACGTATCCCAAGCTTAATTTTCAGCTCTGGTGGTCCGTTAAATTTTGATGCCGCCCAAGCGGTTAAACAATGCTTTAATCAGTTGCCCATTGAAATATTTGGCAGCACTGAAACCGGCGGTATTGGATATCGACGCCAACAGCAACCCATGCAACCATGGCAAGCATTTACCCAAGTGAATGTCGATATGGACCCGCAAGATGGTGCGCTGATGCTGCAATCTGTTTATTTAGACAATCCAACTCAATGGTTAAAATGTGATGACAAAATTGAATTGTTAACAGATGGCCAGTTCCGTTTATTGCATCGCCTTGATCGCATTGTCAAAATTGAAGAAAAACGCTTGTCGTTAGCGCAAGTGGAGCATTTACTGCAAACTCATCCTTTTGTCAGCGAAGCGGCCGTCACAGTTTTAGAGCAACCGCGCACCATGCTAGGTGCTGCAGTCTGTTTAAGTGAATTAGGCCAGCAAACACTCAAAGCGGAAGGAAAATTAGCGGTTAATAATGCCTTAAAAAACCATTTATTGAGCCAGTTTGAACGTATCACCCTACCACGACGCTGGCGTTATCCTGCACACTTGCCACTCAATAGCCAAGGCAAGCGTACTCAATCAGAAATTGTAGCCTTATTTAGTCATGATTAAGTCAGAATTACCGCATATTGTTAGCCATGAAGGCGATAATAATCTCTATCAATGGCGTTTATTTGTCAGTGCAGATTTAGCCTTTTTCGATGGCCATTTTCCTCAGCAAGCCGTATTACCAGGTGTCACCCAATTGGATTGGGCGGTTAAACTTGGCTGTGAGGCATTTGGTTATTCAGCCCAAGTGGCCACATTAGAAGTGCTTAAATTCCAGCAACTCATTTTGCCCGATACCTATGTTGATTTGATCATTGAACATCAACCTCAAAAAGCAAAACTGATCTTTAGTTATCGAGATCAAGATAAACGGTTTGCCTCTGGCCGTATTGCGCTTAAGCCTGCAGTAGTCACTCCTGCGCCGATTGCCAATGAGATTGCCTCATGAAGCTAGCCTTGGTTATTCCCAATTACAATCATCATATTGCCATTGAACAAACCTTAACTGACTTGGCAAAATTCAATCTGCCTTGTTATTTGGTTGATGATGGTAGCCAGGATGAAACCCGTTATATTTTACAAGCCATGGCAGATAAATTTAGCTGGGTAACGCTCATTAACCATCCGTTTAATCGCGGTAAAGGCGCGGCAGTAACCAGCGGCCTACGCCAAGCATACCGCGATGGTTTTAGCCATGTATTACAGGTTGATGCTGATGGACAACATAATTTAGACGATATTCCGTTAATGATATCGACTGCAGAACAACAGCCACAGGCATTGATCTCTGGCCAACCCATTTATGATGACTCGGTGCCTAAAGGACGTTTATACGGACGTTACATCACCCATTTTTGGGTATGGGTTGAAACCTTAAGTCTCGACATTCAAGATTCTATGTGTGGTTTTCGGGTGTATCCATTAGAGGCTACCGAACAGTTATTAAGCCAGCAAGCACTGGGTGAGCGGATGGACTTTGATATTGAAATCATGGTCAAACTGCACTGGCAAGGTACTCCAGTGGTTCATGTGCCGACCAAAGTAATCTACCCAGAAGACGGTATTAGCCACTTTCAAGGCTTGCAAGACAATGTGCGCATTAGCTGGATGCACACTACATTATTTTTTGGTATGTTGACTCGTTTGCCACAAATTCTGAATAAAAACAGTCCGCATCAACATTGGTCATCAATGGGAGAGCGTGGCGGTTATTGGGGCATAAAATTACTGGCTGAATGTTATCGCTTAGGTGGCCACTGGTTATGCAGAGCGATTATGTATCCGGTGATTGGTTACTTTTTTCTAACCGGTGCTTCAGCTCGTCAAGCGTCGATGAATTTTCTAGCCCGAGTGCAGCAACAAGTTCCAGATCATCCAGATTTACATCAACCCACCCAGTGGCGCGACAGCTTAAATCACTTTATTAATTTTGGTAATGCAGCTCTGGATAGGATCGATGCCTGGTGCGACCGCATCAAACTCAATCAAGTCGATTTTAACGATCGTCATATTCTGGCAAACCAAGTGGCTTCTGGTCGAGGAGCTGTACTGATTGTGTCACATTTAGGTAATTTAGAGTTATGTCGTGCGATTTCAATCCACCAGCAGAAAGTAAAAGTCAACGTTATGGTATTGACTCAACACGCCGAAAACTTTAACAAAGTATTACAACAGCTGAACCCACAAAGTAGTCTGAACCTTATTCATGTTAATGAACTTGATCCCAGTACTTCTATGCTGTTACAGCAAAAAATTGATATGGGCGAAATAGTGGTTATTGCAGCCGACCGCACCTCATCAAACAGCCAAGGTCGGGTGGTTTACCTACCCTTTCTCGGTCATGAAGCGCCGTTTCCCCAAGGACCATTTATTCTTGCAAGCTTGTTAAATTGTCCGGTATACACCATGTTCTGCATTCGCCAACAAGGCCGCTATAAAGTACATGTTGAACACTTAAGCGATAGCTTAAAAGGCCCGCGGGCGGGGCGCATTGCACGCTTAACTGATGCAATGAAATTGTACAGTCAGCGCTTAGAGTACTTTGCCAAACAGGCACCATTGCAGTGGTTTAATTTTTACGATTTTTGGCATAAAGACGAATTGATTGATCGTCCACTGTCGCGCCCCGCTACTGCTGTCAATACGGTTACAGCACCTAATACTAGTAGTGCACCTAATACTGGTAGTGCACTTAATACAAGTGCTGCGTCAAATACAAATACTGCACCCGCTAACAGCACCACTTCACCTAGTCAGGATAACTAATTCAATGAGCAACACTTCTTCACCGTCATCATCTGCCGAAAAAACGGTGCATTTAGGCCAAAGCTACCTGAGCCTTGAACAAGTGGTCGCAGTCGCCAAAGGCGCAACGGTCAAACTAGCGGATGCTGCAGACTATGTTGAATATATTCAAAAAGGCGCCCGTTTCATCGACAGTTTGCTGCATGAAGAAGGCGTAGTATATGGCGTCACCACAGGTTACGGCGACTCTTGTACCGTCAATGTCAGCTTAGACTTAGTCCACGAATTGCCACTGCATTTAACCCGTTTTCATGGTTGTGGTTTAGGTGATGTATTTAGCCCAATGCAAGCCCGCGCGATTATGGCTTGCCGCTTAAACTCATTGGCTGTGGGTAAGTCAGGTGTCAGTTATCTGCTGCTGCAGCGCATTGAATGGCTACTCAATAATGATATTACCCCGGTAATTCCTCAAGAAGGTTCGGTTGGCGCCAGCGGCGATTTAACCCCGCTATCTTATCTTGCCGCAGTACTTGTTGGCGAACGTGAGGTGATATACCAAGGTAAACGCCAAGCGACCAAAGATGTTTATCTGAAATTCGGCATGATGCCATTAACCCTGCGCCCTAAAGAAGGCCTCGCGTTAATGAATGGCACCGCGGTGATGACAGCACTCGCCTGTTTAGCCTATGACAGATCGCAGTACTTAACTCGTTTATCAAGCCGTATTACTGCCATGGCATCGTTAACGCTTAAAGGCAACGCAAATCATTTTGATGAAATTTTGTTTGCCGCCAAACCCCATCCAGGACAAAACCAAATTGCCAGTTGGATCCGCGAAGACTTAAATCATCATGCGCATCCACGTAATTCTGACCGCTTACAAGACCGCTATTCCATTCGCTGTGCACCGCACATCATTGGCGTACTGCAAGATGCTTTACCTTTTATGCGTCAGTTTATTGAAACCGAACTCAATAGCGCTAACGACAACCCGATTGTCGATGCCGAGGGCGAACATATCCTCCATGGCGGTCACTTTTATGGCGGCCACATTGCCTTTGCCATGGATGCGATGAAAAATGCGGTGGCCAATATCGCCGACTTAATTGATCGTCAAATGGCCTTAGTCATGGACCCTAAATTCAACAATGGTTTACCGGCTAATTTATCTGCCGCAGAAGGCGAACGTCGTGCCATTAACCATGGTTTTAAAGCAGTACAAATCGGTGTTTCGGCTTGGACTGCTGAAGCATTAAAAAACACCATGCCTGCCAGTGTGTTTTCTCGCTCAACGGAATGCCACAATCAAGACAAAGTGAGCATGGGCACCATTGCCGCCCGCGATTGCATGCGGATATTGCAACTGACAGAGCAAGTGGCTGCCGCCGCATTATTGGCCATGAGCCAAGGCATTCAACTACGGGTGATACAGAAAGAGTTAGATCCAAATTCACTAACACCATCACTTGCCACCACATTGGCTCAAGTCAGTGAAGATTTTGAACTGCTTACCGAAGACCGTCCATTAGAATCAGTACTACGCCAAACAGTCGACAAAATTCAACTAGGCCTGTGGGAGGTGTGTTAAATGAAAGGTTTATTACTCACAGAAATGGAAATGGTGATCCCGTTTCACGATGTCGACTCGATGGGCATTACTTGGCACGGTAATTACTTACGCTACTTTGAGGTTGTGCGGTGCCAATTACTGGATAAGCTCGGTTATAACTATCGCACTATGCTCGAATCTGGCTACGCTTGGCCGATTGTGGATGTGCAAATTAAGTACGTTAAAAGCAGCACCTTTGACCAAAAAATCAAGGTTGTCGCCGCCATTGTTGAATGGGAAAACCGCTTACGCATTAACTATCAAATTGTTGATGTCGACACCAACGCACGCATCACCAAGGGCTATACCATTCAAGCTGCAGTTGAGATTGCTACCCAAGAATTATGCTTTGTTACCCCTGAGGTATTTCAACAAAAAATTCGCCCATTACTCGATGCGAGCCAAGTGTAATGAGTGCACGCAGCAGAGTGCTTTTGAGCGTATTTACTAGCATATGGGCGCGAGTAAGCAGCATCATTATGCTGTGTTGCCTGTGTATTGCGGCCACCTCGGCGAGCGAATATCCACCAGCAAGTAATAATGAACCGCTTACTCAAGCGCAATTGGCAGATATTCAGGCGTTGTATACTCAACCAGCCAGCACAGAAGTCCTCAGCGCGCTAGCGCAGCAACTGAATCTACAACTAGATACTCGTGGTCAATTTGTTCAACTACGCTATTTACAGGTGCTTAAAAAGCCCTTGCTCAGTCAAGGACAGTTTATATTTAGTCCAACC
>NZ_PJAP01000866.1:0-3504 GCF_002836795.1 Shewanella sp. 11B5
CTTGTGCGCCCTCTTCAATATATAAACGACGGGCACAAGTACAACGCTGGCCAGACGAAATATAAGCAGACTGAATAATGTCATGGACCGCAGCTTTGGTATCGGTAACGCCTTTAACGATAAGCGGATTATTACCGCCCATTTCTAAGGCTAAAATCTTACCTGGGAGGCCAGCATATTGTTCATGTAAAATATGCCCAGTACGTGAACTACCGGTAAAGAATAAACCGTCAATTTGTGGATGTGATGCTAATGCTTTACCGGTTTCAACTTCACCTTGCACTAAGTTAACCACACCTTGTGGTAAACCAGCTTTGTCCCAACACTTCAGCATTAACTCAGCCACTTTAGGCGTTAATTCTGATGGCTTAAACACCACAGTGTTACCAGCCAATAATGCTGGTACTATGTGCCCGTTTGGTAGATGGCCTGGGAAATTATAAGGGCCAAATACCGCTACAACACCATGAGGCTTGTGACGTAATACGGCACGTCCTGCAGGTAAATCATTGGTTTCAGTGCCGGTACGTTTGTCATGGGCTTTTGCTGACAATGCTATCTTGCCAATCATAGCGCCCACTTCAGTGGCAGTTTCCCACTGTGGCTTACCGGTTTCTTGAGCGATGGTTTCTGCGATCTCGGCTTTATTGGCTTCTAGTTGTGCACGATACGCTTCGACTATGGCTAAGCGAGCTTCATAACCCAGCATAAACCAATCAAACTGTGCCGCACGAGCGGCATCTACAGCTGCATTCACTTGAGTAGCAGTAGCCGTGTTACCTTGCCAAATTACGTCACCGTTGGCAGGGTTTTTTGAATTGATTTCATGACCTTCGCCAGCTAACCACTGACCTTGAATATATTGTGTCATTTCTTGCTCCTACATTGCTAAAACACGAATTTGCTCGCCATCGCTCACCAGTAAACCAGCAGCGATTTCAGGGCTGAGCACAACATTGTCGTGTTCATCAGAGACCAACAATTTAGCTGCTGACGCACGATAATCAGCAAGCGAGGTGTTGGAGATAATAAAATGATGATCGGCATGTGGCATCTTGCCAACTGAAACGGTCAATAAACGGCTCTTTTTCACTGAGCGGATCTCAGCTAGTGCACATTCAACCGTTGGGCCGCCATCAAAAATATCGACATAATTACGGAACTTAAAACCCTCTGCTTGTAATAAACGCAATGCTGGCTTGGTGTTTTTATGCACTTCACCAATCACTTTTTGGGCTTTTTTAGGCAACATGCAAACATAAACGGGGTTTCGCGGCATCATTTCGGCCATAAAGGCTTTTTTGCCTAAACCAGACAAGTAGTCAGCTTCAACAAAATCGATACCTAAAAAGTGATGTTGTAACCATTCATAAAACGGCGAGTCACCATGATCATCACTCACACCACGCATTTCAGCAATAACGGTATCGCCAAAGCGCTCAGGATGCTGTGCTAATAATAAAAAGCGCGAGCGTGATAACATGCGGCCGTTGTTGCCTTTGCGATATCCGTCTTTTAAAAACAGGGTGCACACTTCTGCTGCGCCAGTGTAGTCGTGGCATAATGTGAGGGTTTCAACTTCATTGCGAACAGAAATTTGCTGAGAATGATAGACCTCAGTACCTAAACGGTAATGATAAAAAGCATCTTGCATGCCGACGGCGGCTTCAATACCACAGGTACCGACAACTTCATTGGTCTTTGTATCTTCAAGCACCATTAAATAACCTTCGTCAAAAGGTTTATCAATTTGCTTGATAAAAGATGCCTCTGCCCTAGCAATCTTCGAACGCAGTAACTCTTCGTTAACTGGTAAAGATGTAAAACCGTGGCCTGACTCAACTGCGATACCATAAAGTGCATCGTAATCACTTGCACGGATAGGACGTATGATTAACATCTTAATCTCCTCATTGCGCCATAAGCGAACTGCGCTGAAATACATTTCAACGCGTATTCACTCAACTGGCGTACCCAAACAAATTAGTGCAAGCTAAGCCTGCACTAAATTTGCAAATTAACCTGCAACCACTTTTGCTACTGCGCGTTCAAAACGCAATAAGCCTTCTGCGATGTCAGCTTCTGGGATCACTAATGAAGGAGCAAAACGCACAACGTTTGCACCAGCCATCAAACTCATAAGGCCTTCAGCAACAGAAGCAACCAAGAAGTCACGGCTACGACCTTCATATTGCTCATTTAATACCGCACCTATTAACAAGCCTTTACCACGTACTTCACTGAATACGTTGTATTTGGCGTTAATAGCCGCTAAACCATCACGGAATAACTGTTCGCGATGTTTAACTCCGTCCAACACTTCTTTGGTATTCACCACGTCCATTACTGCATTACCTACTGCACAAGCCAGTGGGTTACCGCCATAAGTAGAACCGTGAGTACCAATTTTTAGGTGAGCAGCAATTTTGGCGCTAGTTAGCATTGCAGCAATAGGGAAGCCACCGCCTAGCGCTTTGGCGCTGGTTAAAATATCTGGCACGATGTCTGTACCCATGTAAGCAAATAACTCACCAGTACGGCCTACACCAGTTTGTACTTCATCAAAAATCACTAATGCGTCATGCTTATCAGCTAAACGACGTACTGCTTTTAAGAACTCAGGATCACCATTGATAATCCCGCCTTCACCTTGAAGAGGTTCAAGCATAATGGCACAAGTCTTGTCAGAAATTACCGCTTCAAGTGCAGCGATATCATTAAATGGCACGTGAGTAATACTTTGTGGCTTAGGGCCAAAACCGTCTGAATAAGCAGCTTGTCCGCCAACTGTTACAGTAAAGAATGTACGGCCGTGGAACGCTTTATCGAATGCGATGATTTGGTCTTTATCTGCACCATGGTTATCTAATGCATAACGGCGAGCTAATTTTAATGCTGCTTCATTGGCTTCTGCACCCGAGTTAGCAAAATAGACGCGCTCAGCAAACGTTGCATTAACTAACTTTGTCGCTAATTCTAGTGCAGGCTCGTTGGTCATTACGTTTGATAAATGCCATAACTTTTCGCCTTGCTCTTTTAATGCTGACACTAAAGCTGGGTGACAATGACCTAAACAATTTACTGCAATACCACCGGCAAAATCGATGAATTCATTACCTTCTTGATCCCATACTCGGCTACCTGCTCCGCGAACAGGAATAACAGCGGCAGGCGCATAATTAGGCACCATAACTTCATCGAATTGGGCACGGGTTAGATTCATTTCTACA
Organism: Shewanella sp. 11B5; assembly: GCF_002836795.1. Lineage (NCBI taxonomy): Bacteria > Pseudomonadati > Pseudomonadota > Gammaproteobacteria > Alteromonadales > Shewanellaceae > Shewanella > Shewanella sp. 11B5. The sequence continues at coordinate 3,231 of NZ_PJAP01000866.1, forward strand.
CTCATTGCATTTCATCCTTCAGGTTGTAAGCGGCTTGAAAGCCGCTGTTTCCGCTGTCTGCTTTATATTCTGTAAGTGCATTAGCGGAAGTTTGTGTTATTTATGCGACATTATTAGCGAAAATGTGATCAAAATACCAGTTCAGTACAATTAACTTCTGCAGGCCTTATTGGTATTCTGCATAAAGATTGATAAATATGACTAAACAACGCATTTATTGGGGGTTATGAAGCATAAATAGTCATAAAAAAAGTTATTTGACTCGAATTTGTGT
>NZ_PJAP01000867.1:0-3484 GCF_002836795.1 Shewanella sp. 11B5
AACCACCAGCAACTTGTACGATAATCTAGGCATTAATTCATTAAAAAATTCAGAACAAGCGGTGACCAAACCAACCGCAGTCGTTAAGCAAGCAAGCGTCACAACCGTTGAAAGCATTAAGGTGCCAATATTGCCAAAATGATGAGTCACATAGTTTGTTAAAATTTGGCCACCATTGTCGGCACCAATAGCAAAATCACCTGCTGAAGCACCAAGATAAAATAACGACACATACACAAATGCTAAACCACCAGCAGCAATAAATGCTGCACGAACTAAATACTTAGTTTGATCGGCCGCATCGTTAACGCCTTTTTTGCGCAACAAATCGATGATTAGCATACCAAACATCAATGATGCCAAGGTATCCATGGTGTTATAACCTTCAATAATCCCTTTGGTTAATGGACTATTAATATATTCACCAACCGGCAGGCTCACCTCTGCGCCAGGAAGAATAATCACAGAACTGGCTAATCCCACCAATAGTAAAATCAATACAGGCGTAAGTATTTTACCAACGCTATCGAGTAATTTTCCTGGAAATAAAGATAAAAACATCACAATGGAGAAAAACACCAAAGTATAAATAAGTTGCGCAATACTGAACTCTTTGCCGCCGAGTATCATTAACGCATCGGGATTACTAATAAAAGGTCTTGCGCCAATTTCAAATGCCACCAATGCAGTACGTGGGGCGGCAAATGCTGGGCCAATGATGATATAAATCGCAATGGCTAATGCTGTAGCCGCAAACGCAGGTAATAACGCCATCACTTTACCGTTAGCTTTAGCAACGGCAATTAAGCCTATAAGTGGCATACCCACTGCGGTAATTAAGAAACCGAACATCGCAAAAGACATATTCTCGCCAGCAAGCATGCCAGCAAAAGGTGGGAAAATTAAGTTACCCGCACCTAAAAAAAACGCAAAGGTCATAAACCCTAACCCTAGCGTATCAGTCACACTCATTTTGGTTGTTTGCACTACTAGCCTCGTTTTATTGTTATGTTTTTTAACAAACCTAATTGATTACGCCATAATTAGCTACTGCTGAGCTGAACGAATAATAAATTGTAAAGTTAAAAATACACTTAAAAAATAGTAAACTTTGTTAAGAGAGTAACGAAAATGACTCGTTAACTCAGTATTCAGCGTTACATCCCTGTCAAATAGCCTTAATTAGACTTTTTACTCGATTTAATTCGTAAAAAAGCGCGCAAACTAATACCAAATATCGCCTAAATACTCAAGCTTCAGCCCTCTAAACAATAAAAAAAACCAGTTTAGTTACGATTTATGGCAAGACTTGTGTACATATTCACCACATCTATGATTTTTAAGTTAATTGACCATAACAAAAAGTCAACCATACAGGCTGGAGACAATTAACACGCGACAGTAAAAATCAAAGCAGTTATGATCTTATCCGAGTCGTCCACACAGCCCAAAGAGTAATCAATTATCTATGTCTTTTACGTTTAAACAATTTCATATCGATGATCAACAGTGTGGTATGGCAGTCAGTACTGATGCAGTTTTACTCGGAGCTTGGGCTGAATTAACTCAATCAAGTCATATTTTAGATATCGGTGCAGGAAGTGGTTTACTCAGTTTAATGGCTGCACAACGAAGTCCTCATCACACCAGTATTATTGCAGTAGAAATAGACAATGCTGCAGCAAAGGCTTGCCAATTTAATATTAAGCAAAGCCCTTGGTCAGAGACAGTGCAACTATTTCACGGTGCTATTCAAGACTTCCAACAACGGCACAACAACAATGATGAGCCATTATTCGACCATATTATTTGTAACCCTCCCTACTTTGAACAGGGCACACAAGCCAAAAATAGTGCACGTGCTGACGCCAGACATACTAATACCTTGTCCTTTGCAGAATTACAGAGAGTGATTAGCCAATTACTTGCCCCGCAAGGCACGGCAAGTGTTATTTTACCGCTGCAAAGTTTAGCCAGTTTTATCCAACAACTTAACGCTTATGGTCTATTCGTTGCTAAGCAGCTTGATATCATTAGCATTGAGGGAAAGGTAGCTAACCGATCAATATTGGCAATCCAACACGACCCAACAACAGCTGAACCACAAACACTAACCAATCCTGTTGTGGAAACTCAGTATCATCAAATGACGATCCGCGATAAACAAGGGCGATACAGCGAAACGATGATAGATTTATGTCGTCCATTCTACTTAAAGCTTTAGCCTGCTCATTAGGTCAGCTATAATACTCAACTATTTTTCAGCGAGACCAGCGCATGCAATTTGAAGATTTCCAGCTCGACCCTAGCTTATTAGAGTCACTCAAGGCCATGGGACACAACACCCCTACCACTATTCAGCAGCAAACTATTCCATTGGCCATGGATCAGCGGGATATTTTAGCGCGTGCGCCAACCGGCACCGGTAAGACAGCCAGTTTTTTACTGCCTGCTTTACAGCACCTTATTGACTTCCCACGTCGTTTTGAAGGCCAAGCACGCATTTTGGTGCTAACGCCAACACGTGAATTAGCCAGTCAAATTCATCGTTATGCAAGCCATTTAGCCACTGGGCTTGAGCTTAATATCGCCATTATTACTGGTGGTGTGCCATATGGCCCACAAGAAGAAGCACTTGCAGACAATGTTGATTTATTGATCGCCACCCCTGGTCGATTAATGGAATACCTAGATAAAGACAAATTTGACGCCACTGAAGTTGAAATTTTAATTATTGATGAAGCTGACCGTATGCTTGATATGGGTTTCTCATCAGTAGTGCAATCAATTGCCATTGAAGCTCAAGGCCGCAAACAGAACATGCTGTTTTCTGCCACGCTTGAAGGTAATGGGGTTAACCGTTTCGCTCGCGACTTATTAACCGATCCAGTAATGGTCGATGTTGAAGCGCCACGCAGTGAAAAAGCCAAAGTACACCAGTGGGTTCACTTGGCTGACGATCAAGCACATAAATTTGCGTTGTTATGTCATATTCTTCAACAAGAAAATGTTACACGCACCATTGTGTTTGTTAAAACTCGCGAAATGGTTGCCAGCCTTGAAGGTTTATTGCTAAAAGCGAATATCCCATGTGCATTTATGCGTGGCGATATGGAGCAGAAAAAACGCTTCCAAGCACTGGGTCGTTTTTCTAAAGGCGAAGTTAATGTGCTTTTGGCGACGGATGTTGCAGCTCGAGGAATCGATGTTGATGATATTACTCATGTGATTAACTTTGACATGCCACGTTCTGCTGACGCGTATGTTCATCGAATTGGCCGTACTGCGCGCGCGGGCGCAAAAGGAACAGCGATTTCATTAGTTGAAGCGCACGATATGCGTATTGTGTCTAAAATTGAACGTTACATTGAGATCCCACTGAAACGCCGTGTGATTGAAGAACTTCGCCCTAAACACAAAGAAGCTAAAGTGCCTGGTAAGAAAAAAGCCAATGCAAAAGATGCTCGAGTTAAATCGAAAAAAT
>NZ_PJAP01000868.1:0-3475 GCF_002836795.1 Shewanella sp. 11B5
TAAGTTGACCCAATTAGCCAATCAACAAATTGAAATCGAGCTAGCTAACAGTAATCTGCCGCAACTCATTGAATGTTTATTTACCGCAGAAGACAGCAATAGCAGCCCGTTTAACTGGCAAAAAATTGCCACTGCCACAGCGTTGGCAAAAGCATTAGCGGTGATCACCGGCGGCCCAGGAACCGGTAAAACCACCACAGTAACCAAGCTATTATTGTTACTGTTAACCCAATCGCCGCTAACAATCCGTTTAGTCGCGCCTACAGGTAAAGCTGCAGCAAGGCTGAGTGAGTCGATCAAGGCGTCTAAACATCGTTTACTGCAACAACTCACCCAAGTCAGCGACCCAGCAGTGGCGAAAGTATTAATCGATTCGCTAAAACAAATACCAGAAGATGCCTCAACATTGCATCGACTATTGGGGGTTATCCCAAACTCGTACCAATTTAGGCATCATCAGGATAATCCGTTGCGCTTAGACTTACTGGTGGTCGATGAAGCATCGATGGTCGACTTACCCATGATGTACAAATTACTCAGCGCCCTACCGTCTCATGGTCGCTTAATATTGTTAGGCGACCAAGATCAACTCGCATCAGTAGAAGCTGGCGCAGTGCTGGCAGATATTTGTGTTGGCTTAAAACAAGCCAACCCGCAACAGGCATCACCATGGTCAATGCGTTACAGCGCAGCACAGGCAAAGCTCATTGAGCAATTAACCCAACAAGATGTCAGTCAGTTTATTCATCAACAACCTAAAATTGGTGACAGTTTGTGTATGTTGATGCACAGCCATCGTTTTAAAGGCGATGCCGGTATTGGGTTATTAGCCAATGCAGTTAATCAATCAAATGTGCATGCGATTCGTCAAGTGTGGAAAGATAATCATGCCGAATTGAATTGGTTTGAACATCAGCATAATGCCCAGGGAGATAACACAGGTAAACAAGCGTTATTGGCATTATCGGTAAACGCTTATGGTGAGTACCTTAATTTGGTACAAGAAAATCAGCAAAGGATAAATCAACAGGCCATTATCGATCAAGCGGATCGACAAGACTGCGCCATAACACTGCCGCATTCTGAACAAACCATCATCGACAGCTTTAACCAATATCGAGTCTTGTGTGCCATGCGGGCAGGTGAATTTGGGGTTGAGGGCATGAACATCGCCATCACCGACAGCCTTAAACACGCCAAACTGATTAATCCTCAAAATGAGTTCTATTTAGGCCGACCAATCATTATTCAAAGTAACGATTACAACTTAGGCTTATTTAATGGCGACATTGGTTTAATCTTGCAAGACAGCACTAAGCCAAGTCGCTTAATGGCCCACTTTGTTATGGCCGATGGCAGCCTGCTTAAAGTATTACCCGCACGCTTACCAAGCCACGACACGTGCTACGCCATGACAGTACATAAAAGCCAAGGCAGCGAGTTTGATAAAGTCAGCTTTGTATTGCCGCATAAACCCAGCTCCGCCCAATGGCAGCTACTCAGTAAAGAACTGCTTTACACCGCCATCACCCGCGCCAAAAATCATTTTTATTGTTTAGGCACTAGCATGATATTTGAAAAAGCCAGCAAACAAGCCACATCGCGAGCTTCGGGTTTAGCGTGGAGATTGTGGGGGTGATTGAGTGGCTTATTGTAGAGCTGATTACAGAGATAGTAGTGAGCGCTATTTCAGGGTAAGCAAGTGCTCAATAACAAACAGATAATGACGACATAATATTGATGAACACGGGAAACTCATAGTGCCGATGATTAAGCGAGACGCGGCAAGCACCTCCATGTGAGCTTAGCCAAAACATCCATGTTTTGGATACTCGCTAACTCATCGGCCTCTATCGTTTTATTATCTTCGATGTGGCTTTTTGTGACTAACTTAGGTAATTTGTTATGCACCTTACAAGCTAGTGTAGCTATCATTAACTTCAACGTTGATATACCTCTGCTGATTATCCAATACAATTGAAATAGTAATAGCTTGTAAGCTTGAGCTTTTACCTCGAATTATTCCCTGAAATCTATTGGTATATTTGTCATAAGTGAAAGGGATATTTTGGGCGTTAAGATAATTCTCAATAGCTTTAGCATCATCTCCAACTTTCAAGCTTTGAACAATATTTCTCTCAACCTGTTCCGAAGTTGATTCAGCTTTTTGTCCACATCCAAATAAAGAAGCGATAAAGAATAAGACGATGTAATAATTACGCAAAACTTGAGCCTCTCTTTGGCACATAACGTTTCAGCATTTGTGCGATGCGCACTTTGCATGCCGCAAACAGCTTGGTAGACTTGCCCTATGCCGAGTCAAGGTTAATTGATAAGTTTTATACTAAAGGAGTTTTCTTTTTTGATATCGGCTCTGGGCTGAAGAGCAATTTTTAATTGATTACAAGGCTTGATGATTTGTACGTATTTCATTGAAATCCCCTTGCCATTGTGGTGTTCCATCACATCTTTTCTAAGTCTAGTTGATTCAATAACTGTAGTTCAATCTATTGAAGTATCATTTTGCTCCGCGCAACAGCTTAGTTCAACACCAAATTATGTTGCTAGTTTGAAGAAACATACATAACCCAGGAACCAAGAGCAAAAATACTGCCAGAAATGGTTAGTATTGAACAAATTTTAGCTAAAACTGACCATGTTTTGTTCCCTTGATATGTACTCGCAGACTTCCAGACAGCAATACTAATCAAGATAAAATAAACAGACTTTAAACAATCTCCGATAATTAGCGACTCTACCGTTGTTAATTTTGAAACAATTAAACTAATAATTACACTTATTAAAACGAATCCAGCCCAAAAGACATCAACTAATCTAAACCCACCGGAAAATAGTTTTTTAACAATATTTTGTTTTTCTTCTAATGCAATATCATTCATTTAGCATCTTCCTTTTGCAACTAGGCAAAACTATGTCACTCATTTTTATGGTTAATTAACATAACTGCTTTTAGCTTTGATTGCGATAGTCCTCTGCACTATTTAAATATATAAATCCAAGTAAAACAATCAACAAACTGAGCGTTATATGGAAAATGATGAGCAATACGGTAGATTTAAATCAGCACTCGCGGCTTGATATCAATCAAGCTGGAAATCAGATGACTGTTTGGATGTTAGTTTTAGAGATTATTAAGTACACAACCAACGTTAGTAGTTTGATAAGCCTTGTTGTCACTTTAGCTCTAGGTGCCCACTACAAACCAAGCATTATGAAAGGTGATGAACTTCCCACGAGAATAGACATATATAGAGAAGTGCCTAGACATAAAGTCAAAGCACCAAATTGTGCTCGCTTGAGCTTATTCTTGAATCTCATTTGGATTCCTCATCCTTGAGTTGGCTATAAATAATCCTAAATACATAACGCCGCCAGTTGCGGCCGCTTAAGCTATTGATTAATATCACCATAAACTTTATATATGATTGATATAAAATAACATTTCCCCACCCAC
>NZ_PJAP01000869.1:0-3465 GCF_002836795.1 Shewanella sp. 11B5
ACATTAATGTCAGAAATATTGCCAAGGCATGGCGTTTTTTCATGTTGGCTGTGGTCAGCATTAAAATAGGGGCGCCGACAACAACGCCTATCGCGTAAGCACTAATCGCATAACCACTTTGTGACGGTGTTGAGGAAAATGTTTCACTAATTAATGGCAGCATTGGCATCATCGAAAACTCTGATAATCCCAATATAAATGTGCCTAAGGCTAACACTAACAAAATGGCGGTGGTGTTCAGTTGGCTTGGTAATGCAGCAGCCGGGGTCATAAAAAATCCTGTTGGTAATAAGGGAGTTGGGTGAATTGAACCATTAAGCGATTGAAATAGGGCAAATCCTAAAAACTAATTGGCCCGTTAGTTCACGACTAAACTAACGGGCCAATTACGGTCTATTAGTCTTGCCAGCGTTGCTTAATGTATAAAATGCTGGGCAAAGATTGCTGAAATAGTGTCACTAACTGCGGGTCAAAATGTATGCCGCTTTGGTCATGTAAAAATGCCATGGCTTTGTCGACAGTCCATGCTTCTTTGTAAGGGCGTTTGCTGGTGAGAGCATCAAATACGTCGGCAATTGCCACAATACGTCCTTCAATAGGAATATCTTCACCTTTAAGTCCATGAGGGTAGCCGCTACCATCCCACTTTTCGTGGTGAGTCATGGCGACGACTTTGGCTAAGGCGATCAAATCTGAATCTGATTCACCTAGAATTTCGGCGCCGATTTCAGGGTGCTTTTTCATGATGGCAAATTCTTCATCGGTGAGCTTACCCGGTTTAAGCATAATGCTGTCGGGAATACCAATTTTACCAATATCGTGCATTGGTGCTGCATGGAGTAAATTGTCGGCGGCTGATTTTGATAAACCATAAGCAAGGGCAATAATTTTAGAAAAATGGCTCATGCGCATCACATGCATACCGGTTTCGTTGTCTTTGTATTCAGATGCACGGCCTAAACGTTGAATGACTTGTAAGCGTGTACGACGCAAATCGTCTGCTTGCACTAAAGACAAATGAGTACGAACACGTGCTTTAACCACCGCAGGTGACACGGGTTTAGTAATGTAGTCTACCGCGCCCACATCAAAGCCTTTAGCCTCATCCACTTCGTCACTTAACGCCGTGATAAAAATGACTGGTACCGCTTTGGTGCGTTGCACAGTTTTAAGTTGCTGGCAGACTTCAAAACCAGTCATACCCGGCATCATCACATCGAGTAAAATCAAATCCGGCAAGTCGCGTTCAATTAAACGCAAGGCTTCTTCGCCACTTTTAGCAAAAATCAGCCTGTACTGATCCTCAAGCATTTTCTTTAACACTCTGAGGTTAGCGGGTTCATCGTCGACAATAAGAATTGTCGGCATACGGTCTTGGTTGCTATATATCATTCAATTCAGTCTTTTTACTGTGCAGTAACATTGGACTCAAGTGCATTGAGTTGTGTTATTGCTTGTTCAAATTCAAAGTCGTCTAGAGCATGTTGTATGTTGATACATTGCTGTCGGTATGCCGACGGAGTTGCTGCAATTAGTGTGTCTACATCGTGCTCATTGTATTGGTTTTCTTTTGCAGCTAAGCGAATAAGGTTAATGATTTGGATGAACTCATCAACGCTCATACTATCTTTTTCTGCGGTTTGATCTGGGTGTTGACTGATATCTTGAGTGCTAAGATAGGTTGTCACATGGTCAAAAGCCTGCTCAATAGTGGGCAGCAAAGCCAATAATTCAGTGGTGGATTTTGTCATGGCTAAGCGCTCGGCATCGCTAAATAAACGTGTTAGTTGCGTTAGCGATAAATTGCCAGACAACCCTTTTAGTCCATGTAAATGCTGACTAATAGCTGGCCAGTCGGCAGTTTGTATTAATTGTTTAAGCTGTTGGTTGCTATCGTGTTGTTTAGTCATAAATAGGCTAATTTCTTTCACGAGAGTGTCTTTACTTCCCCACATCGAGATGCCTTTTTTCTCATTAACCACTTGCCTGTTGTCGATATCAACAGCGGTGTTATCGACGGCCATATTGCTTTGTTCAAGTTTCAACACTTGGGCAATTTCATGATTAAGCAGCATCATATCGATAGGTTTATTGGCAAAACCATCCATACCGGCATCTAAGGCTGCTTTTTTGTCTTCAGGCAGTACGCTGGCCGTTAATGCAATAATTGGCATATGTGGTAAGTGTTCGTTTTGCTCTTGTTCACGACGATTACGCGAGGCGGTTAATCCGTCCATGATAGGCATTTGCACGTCCATCAATACAAGATCTATTTTGTCGTTGCGCATTCGCAGTAGGGCTTGTTTACCGTCGCGGGCTGTAATAACAGAGTGACCTTGGCGCTTCATCATAATGGTGAGCAAATCAATATTTTGCTGGATGTCATCAACTATCAAAATAGCCAGTGGTTTAATGTGGCGGGTTGTTAACGGAGTCAACGTGTTGTTGATGTGTTTGGGTGCGGTTAATGGCAAGGCAAAACCAAAACAACTGCCTTGGCCAAATGTGCTTTTAGCGGTAATTTTACCGCCCATTAATTCAACCAACTGTTTGCTGATGGTTGTCCCCAGACCAGTGCCACCAAAGCGTCGGTTCATGCTGGCATCTGCTTGAGCAAAGGCATCAAACACCAAGGCTAGTTGTTCTGGCGTCATGCCAATACCGGTATCGTTAATCGCAAATTCAATGCAACCGCTTGGTTTAACGCTAACATCTATATTGACGCCACCTTCGGCGGTAAATTTAATCGCATTACCAATTAAATTGGTCAATACCTGGCGAATTCGGTCTGGAGCACCATGATAAGACATTGCCACATCTGCTGATACATTCACGTTTAAGAACAAACCTTTAGAACTAGCTTGTAACCATAGTGTCGATACCACCGAATCAATTTCTTCGATAACAGAGAAATCGCGTAATTCGAGGTCGAACTTGCCTTTGTCTAACTTAGCACTATCGAGAACATCGTTTAGTAGATGCAATAAAGACTTAGCAGACTGATTAATAGTACGTAAATGTTTTTGCTGTTCAGCGGGTAGCGAATCGTCGAGTAAAATGTCGCTAAAACCAATGATGGCGTTCATTGGGGTGCGAATTTCGTGGCTCATGTTCGCTAGGAATGCCGAGCGGGCAGATGCTGCTTGTTCCGCTTTGTCTTTGGCAATTAATAAGGATTGCTCCATTTCTTTGCGATCGGTGATGTCCATAATAAAGCCGTCGAGCCATTTATCTTGTACATCTATCCCGTCAATCTTAGCACCATAACCGAGCAGCCAGCGAATATCACCGTTGGCATTATAGATACGGTATTCCAGCTTAAACACTTGCTCTGTGACGATTTGATTGCTTATTTGCTTAAGGTCATCTGGATGTACGTGTTGGTAAAAATGACGTTTTGGTGTTGCGCCTATATAGTCATTTGCTGGATAACCGGTAATATTTTCTACCGCATCGCTAATAAAT
>NZ_PJAP01000870.1:0-3462 GCF_002836795.1 Shewanella sp. 11B5
TTTAGCAAAGTTGATGAATAATTTATAGTTATGCTAACGGTATCGCTTGCCATTATTTGATTTACATTAGATAAAAAGAGAATCATTCCTTGAAAAGAATATTGACCATTTTGAATACGCCATGGCTATCTTTATTGTTACTTGCTGTGAGTCTATGCGTAAGCACTTTGAATGTTTATGGCGCAGAGCCGATCCCCCACCAAACATTGAATACTAATTTTACAAAATTGACTAACGCTTTTGAACAACTTGATTTATCCGCTATGGAACAGATATACACAGACGATGCCGTGTATATTTCTGAAACACAAGATAGAGGGATTATTAGTGGCAAAGAAAGCATACTCAATCTTTACAGTCGATTTTTTAATAAAATTAAACATAAAAATGCCAAGCTTGAAGTCGATTTCCGTGTACTTGTACGTTATAGCGAGCCAAATAGTGCAACCGATATAGGTTATTATTTAGTACGTTTTCACCCGGGTAAAGAATCAGGCGAACCGGTCAGTGAGTTTGCGGGTAAATTTGTGACTGTGTTTACCAAAGACAGTAAGCAACAGTGGAAAATTAGTGTCGACTCTAATACTCACGCTGCGCCGCATTTTTACTATGATGCTAAACCAGTACCAAATCTTTACTATGGTCGACAATTTATCGCTGCTACATCACAAGAATGACCCGATGAACAAGAATGATTTAATAAACACCAAATCTACACTCTGCCCTTGTGGCAGTAAACAGCTCTACAGCAAATGTTGTGAACCCTGTCATTTGAGTCATGCCGTAGCACAACGACCAGAGCATTTAATGCGTTCGCGATATAGCGCCTTTGTGTTAAGACAATTTCATTACTTGATAACAACGCATCATGCTGACTATTTACACGGTTTGACAGAGCAACAGCTTGCTCAAGGTGATGTTCAGTGGTTGGGGTTGCAGGTGTTGTCGTCTAAACAAGAGTCTGACCATGGTGAAGTAACGTTTAAAGCGTGGTTTATTGAAGATAAACACATTGATGCTATTTATGAATGTTCGTCGTTTATCAAGCAGGATGGTTGTTGGTTTTATACTCACGGGCAACAAATGCAAACTCCATTACCTAGCCGAAATGATGCTTGTATCTGTTCTAGTGGCAAAAAATTTAAGCTATGTTGCGCTAAGCTTATGCGTTAGCATTTCTGCGCAACATGCCTAGGATATTATTGATTATTGATGTCATTGCAGGCTCAGGCTTGGTATAGCGGTATTGAACAATCACGAAATTCACGATTGTTCAATAAATCGGTTGTAACAGAGTCATGTGAAACAAAGCAAGATGATCACGACAATGGACGATTATGACTAAACAATGAATCCATCACTGATATAAATTAGTGTTGTATTGTTTCATGTGCATTAATAAACAAGGCAAAATCATTAACGCGAATAGCTGGACTGTACAAAAATCCTTGAGCATGATGACAAGCACTCAATGTTAAAAATTCCTCTTGCTCTTTGGTTTCAACCCCTTCCGCAGTTAACGAAATATTCAATGCTTTTGCCATCGCAATAATCGCACTGACAATCTCACGGCTTTCGTGGCTAGAAGAAATATCCATAATAAATGAGCGATCAATTTTCAATTTCGAAATAGGAAACTGTTTAAGGTATTTCATCGAACTATAACCCGTTCCAAAATCATCAATCGCTAAACCTACGCCTAACTCTGCTAATTCGTGACATAAATTAATAGCATAACGAATGTCACCCATGAGTTCTGTTTCAGTGATTTCAAGGATCAAAGTCTTTGGTTTGATGTGATAACGGGTAATCAACCGCCAAACTTGTTCGTACAGATTGCCGCTAAAAAATTGCCGCGCGGCTACATTCACATGCATCGCAATATTAACGTTTTTATGTTGCCACAAATTCAATTGTTTACAGGCCGTTTCTAATACCCACTCACCGATTTGATTAATCATTCCAGTTTGTTCTGCAATTTCAATAAACGCACCAGGATATAACACACCTTTTTTAGGATGGTTCCAGCGAATTAACGCTTCAGCGCCAATATACTGATTATTTTGCAAATCCATTAAAGGTTGGTAATACAACTCAAACTCACGACCACGGATAGCATGGTGTAAGTCTCGCTCTATTTCAGCATTGGAAGTGAATGTTTCCAATAGTGCTTCATTAAAAAACTGATAATGAGTCCCATTTTTCTTTTTAGCATATTGTAAGGTAATATCAGCACAAGATAACGGGGCAAACATCCCGACAACAGACTTAATATCGACCACTGCAATCGCAGGGTGAGGTTCAACTTTTTCTCGTGAGATAACTGATGGAGCGGCAAGATTCATATACAGCCGGCCGATCATTTGTTCAATATCCGTTTCCGGTAACATTGGCGGCAATAATATCGCAAATTCATCGCTACCTATTCTGGCAACATCAATAGCATTAGTTGATACGGCAAAGTGTTTTAGGCGCCGAGCAGTCTCAATTAATAAGCGATCGCCTTGTGCATGACCATTAGTATCGTTAAAGCGTTTGAAGCCTAATAAATCAATAAGAATCAATATCCCATCAGTGGCACGATCTAATTGAGGGGTAAAATGACTGCGATTGTGTAAGCCTGTTAATGAGCAATGCCATGCTAAACGCTCTAATTCTGCTTTGTGTAAATATTCAGCCGAATTGTCATAACTAGACACTAACGCATAATGCTTACCCTGTTCTGTTACGAACGGTGTTATGTGGTAATTCAGCCAATATTCACTGCCATCTATTCGCGCGAGTTTAAGATCACCTTTAACAATCTCACTATTACGTAATTTACTGATGATATGGTCGAGTAATTGCGGGGTATTTCTAAAAATATCAAGACTTGAAGCACTATGATGTTCAACCGTAGCGCGAGGTAACCCTGTCATTTTCTCATGTGCACTATTAACGTACTCGATGATTCGACTATCGGTATTCACCAGCATCACTACATGTTCTGATTGTTCGGTTGCATTGCGTAATAAATAAATTTGCTCATTACTATCATAGGTATAACGTGTAGCTAACGTCAGCGCTAATTGGTCAGCACATTGAATCGCAAACTGAATATCTGATTTTATCCAATTGACATCGGCGCAACTTTCAACAGATAACACACCTTCAATATGACCATTAATTCGGATGGCAATATCAATGCTGGTGATGATGTTATGATGTTGGTAGTAATCAGAAAATGTTTGAACTAGATTTATATGCGGATTGTCAGAAGATAAAATGTAACGGTGAGACCGTAGTTCTTTGAAATACTGAGGATCTATTGTGATTTGTCTCAAATGAGATGAATGACTCAACTTTTCGTCAATCTTACTTGCAACTAAAGTATGCTCACAAATGAAATTGTCATCAGCAGTAAAGTCATCGTTATCGGTTTTACTGACCAGAGTCCAAACTGACACAAATGATGCAGTGAAA
>NZ_PJAP01000871.1:0-3461 GCF_002836795.1 Shewanella sp. 11B5
TGCTAAAAACAAATAAATATTGCAACAGCTATTTGCGCCCAGCAAGGTTCCAATTTACAATATGCGCCTTAATAACCTGATGTGCGGTGTGTCGGTTCTTTTTCGCATGCTCCGTCTACTTCTTAAACTAATCATTAAAGTTGAATCATGACCGAATTATCCAAATACAGAAACATTGGTATCTTCGCTCACGTTGACGCGGGTAAAACCACGACCACCGAGCGTATCCTTAAGCTAACCGGTAAGATCCATAAGATCGGTGAAGTACATGATGGTGAATCAACCACAGACTTCATGGAACAGGAAGCTGAGCGCGGTATTACCATTCAGTCTGCAGCTGTAAGCTGTTTCTGGAAAGATCACCGTTTTAACGTTATTGACACTCCAGGCCACGTTGACTTTACAGTTGAAGTTTATCGTTCGCTAAAAGTGCTTGACGGTGGTATCGGTGTATTCTGTGGTTCTGGCGGCGTAGAGCCTCAGTCAGAAACAAACTGGCGTTATGCTAACGATTCTGAAGTTGCGCGTATCATCTTCGTAAACAAGTTAGACCGTATGGGTGCTGACTTCTTACGTGTTGTTAAGCAAACTAAAGACGTATTAGCGGCTAACCCATTGGTTATGGTTTTACCAATCGGTATCGAAGACGAATTCTGTGGTGTTGTTGACCTACTAACTCGTGAAGCTCACATTTGGGATGATTCTGGTTTACCAGAAAACTTCGAAATTAAGCCTGTGCCAGCTGACATGGTTGACATCGTTGAAGAATACCGTGAAATGCTAATCGAAACTGCTCTTGAGCAAGACGATGCCTTATTAGAAGCATACATGGAAGGTGTTCAGCCATCTATCGAAGACGTTAAGCGTTGTATCCGTGCGGGTACTCGTACAATGGCTGTGTTCCCAACATACTGTGGTTCAGCATTCAAAAACAAAGGTATGCAGTTATTGCTAGATGCCGTTGTTGATTATTTACCAGATCCAGTTGAAGTTGATCCACAACCTCTAACTGACGAAGAAGGTAACGAAAATGGCGAATTCGCAATCGTTGATGTTGATGCACCTTTTAAAGCATTAGCGTTCAAGATTATGGATGACCGTTTTGGTGCGTTAACTTTCGTACGTATCTATTCTGGCCGTTTGAAGAAGGGTGACACCATCCTTAACTCATTCACTGGCAAAACAGAACGTATTGGCCGTATGGTTGAGATGCAAGCTAACGAACGTAACGAACTTGAATCAGCACAAGCTGGTGACATTATCGCTATCGTTGGTATGAAGAACGTGCAAACTGGTCACACTTTATGTGATCCTAAGCACCCTTGTACACTAGAAGCCATGGTATTCCCTGAGCCAGTTATCTCTATCTCTGTAACGCCAAAAGATAAAGGCGGTTCTGAGAAAATGGGTATCGCTATCGGTAAAATGATTGCAGAAGATCCATCTTTCCGTGTAGAGACTGACATTGATTCTGGTGAAACCATCCTTAAAGGTATGGGTGAACTTCACTTAGACATTAAGGTAGATATTCTTAAGCGTACTTACGGCGTTGACCTAATTGTAGGCGAGCCTCAAGTTGCTTACCGTGAAACTATCACTAAAGAAATTGAAGATAGCTACACGCACAAGAAACAGTCTGGTGGTTCTGGTCAGTTTGGTAAAATTGACTACACTATTCGCCCTGGCGAGCAAAACACTGGCTTCACTTTCACTTCGAAAGTGGTTGGTGGTAACGTACCTAAAGAATTCTGGCCTGCTGTTGAGAAAGGTTTCAAGAGCATGATGAACACAGGTACTATCGCAGGTTTCCCTGTGTTAGACGTTGAACTTGTGCTTCAAGACGGTGCTTTCCACGCAGTTGACTCGTCAGCTATCGCGTTCGAAATTGCTGCTAAAGGTGCTTTCCGTCAATCTATGCCTAAAGCCGGTGCACAACTTCTTGAGCCTATCATGAACGTTGACGTATTCAGCCCAGATGACAACGTTGGTGACGTAATTGGTGACCTTAACCGTCGTCGCGGTATGATCAAAGATCAAAACGCTGGTGTTACAGGTGTTCGTATTAAAGCTGACGTACCGTTATCAGAAATGTTCGGTTATATCGGTTCACTACGTACAATGACTTCAGGCCGTGGTCAATTCTCTATGGAATTTGCTCATTACAGCCCTTGTCCAAACAGCGTTTCTGAGAAAGTTGTTGCTCAAGTTAAAGAACGTAAGGCTGCTGAAGCTAAGAAGTAATTCTAGTTTCGACCTGCCCATAAAAACCGTTGCCTAGGCAGCGGTTTTTTTATGCCTGTTTTATGTGATTTATACGATATCAAATGATTATGACACCGTATTGATATTACTCATGACTGTTTCTGCTGAGCGTTAATAGTGCTTGGGCTGGTGGGGTTAACGGTAGATTCTCTCGCCATATTAATGCCAGATCCCAGGTCATTGCCGGTTGCATCGGTTTAAATACCAGTTTGCTATTGGTTAACCGTTGGCAAATGGGTTCGGGCAAAATCGCGACACCCAAGTTAGCTTCAACCATTGCGGCTAAAAAGTCCCACTGACCTGTTCGAAAGGCGATGTTGAGATGTACGCCAACTTTACGACTTAAATAATTAATTAACTTTGCTAATGAAAAGTCTTCGTTGTAAAGAATGAAAGGATAAGATTCAAAGTCTTGCCAGCGTATGTCAGCATTGTCAGCAAGTGGATGGCCTTCTGGTAAGCAAGCCAGTAAAGGGTATTTAGTCAGAGGTTGGCTTGCTAACTCTGTTTTATGCGTTGTCGGAAGTGCAGTAAAGGCAATATCTAGACTGTTGCTCAATAGTGCTTGCTCACAACCAAATCCGCCATACTCGTACATCTGTAATTCGATTCCGGGATATTTTTGTCGATAATCGGTCAGCAAAGGAGTGATTAAACTACTCATCATAGGGCAAACTCCAAGTCGTAATCGTCCTGATTTTAAGCCACTGAGATTGTTAATACCTTCTTGTAGTCGGTGCCAATGACCTAAAATCTCCCGTGCGCTGTGCTCAAACAATTGTCCTGCTTGGGTTAATTCTACTGTTTGATTATTCCTTATTAACAATTGCTCACCCATATTGTCTTCTAAACGTTGAATGGTTTTTGTCAATGTCGGTTGGGTCATAAAACATTTTTGTGCCGCACGGGTAAAGTTTTTGGTTTCCACTATGGTGAGAAAGATCTGTAAGGTCTTGATTGGGATGTTCATGCTTAAATGGAATCCACTCTATGGTAATTATTCATTTTACCTATGAACCCTAAACGATTACTTTGAACCTGTTAACAAAAACGGAGTAATGGTTATGAAATCAACATCAAGTTTATGGGTCGGTGCGTTATGGCAAGCAGCGATGCCTGTTCAGCATGAGATACAATCATCTAATACATCACAAACAGCTGCAGAACCGAGTTCGCCGGTTACACCGCAGACATCTCAA
>NZ_PJAP01000872.1:0-3456 GCF_002836795.1 Shewanella sp. 11B5
GATGCGTCATCGGCAGTCCAGCTAGACACATGCATAGACCAAGAGGTAATAATTTGCGGCACATGCGGTGCTTCATTTGGCGTGCCTGTCATTTCTTCAGCCATATAAGCTATGGCTTCATCGATGCTATAATCAAAGTAATTGGCCATTGAGATTGCCACATCTAATGGGTTACGAACCACATAAATTGCTCCTGATGTGACAGAGGAGTTATGCAGTGGATGACCGTTGTATTCGCCTAGGTAGTTGTGGGTTTTTACAAATGTGGTGCCATTAGCTTGATGCGCAATATCAGCCTGAACCTGTGGTCTTAGTACACTGACTTCTTCTAAAGTCAGTTCGGTGGTGGCCGTTTTGTCTTTTGGTAAATAATGCTGGTAACGATGCGCGGCCGACTCTGCCGTCGAAATGGTGTGCATGGTATTAATATCAATCGGTTGATCTTGATTTTGAATATAGTTTTCTAAAAATGCGCGTACCCAAGTGTTACCCGATTTAGGGTAAGAGGCCACCCAAAGTATGTTTCCCATCCGTAATCCTTTGTTATTATTTTTACGTCTTTCAATACAGTAAAACTACCGATAATTGTGCAAAATGGCAAGTTTACTGGGTTGTAGGTATAGGGATTAGAGTGTGAGCATTAAAAGGGGATAGCTGAGTGTTGTATCCACTTTAACTGCTCTGACAAGGCTCTAAACCAGTAAACGTGTCCGCGGCGTTACTGTTTAAACGCTTTGATTTTACTTATGCAACCCTTTATACTTGCCGCTGCATTTTTATGCACTGCGCGTTTAATAAATTTTAAGCCTAATTTACACATATTGCCGAGGTCGTTTTTCCATAATGAATATTAAGCCGCATTAGTTTTCCCTCCCTATTTGGATCGTTAAGATCCGTCCGTAATTGCTGCCATGTTGGTAGTTTTTGTTGTATATCACTATCCAATATCATTTTGTCGCATTAATGAGTTAATTTCACCGCTGACGCACGCTGATATATCAGGCGTTAACATATGTTATTGGCATATTGGCTAACATTAAAACAGAGTAAAATACATGATACAAAACATGAAAAAAGAATGGTTTTCCAACATCCGTGGAGATCTGTTAGCAGGTATAGTCGTCGCGCTAGCGTTAATTCCTGAGGCGATTGCCTTTTCTATTATTGCTGGGGTTGATCCAAAAGTGGGTTTGTACGCTTCATTCTGTATCGCTGTGGTCATCGCGTTTACGGGTGGGCGTCCTGGAATGATCTCTGCGGCTACTGGTGCTATGGCGCTATTGATGGTGACCTTAGTTAGAGAGCATGGTCTTGAGTATTTATTAGCAGCAACGTTATTGACCGGCATATTTCAAATTGCAGCAGGTTACTTAAAGCTTGGCAGTTTAATGCGTTTTGTCTCGCGTTCAGTGGTGACAGGCTTTGTGAACGCTCTCGCCATTTTAATTTTTATGGCGCAGTTACCAGAGCTTACTAATGTGACATGGCATGTGTATGCCATGACCGCAGCAGGACTGGGGATTATTTATTTATTCCCATTAATCCCTGTTATTGGTAAATCGTTGCCGTCACCTTTAATTTGTATTGTCGGCTTAACCATTTTTGCGGTTTACATGGGATTGGACATCCGTACCGTAGGCGACATGGGCCAACTTCCTGATACGTTACCAATCTTCCTTTGGCCAGAAGTGCCATTAACCCTTGAAACGTTAATGATCATCTTCCCTTATTCAGCAGGTCTTGCTGTTGTTGGTTTATTGGAATCAATGATGACAGCGACTATTGTTGATGATTTAACCGATACGCCAAGTGATAAAAACCGCGAATGTAAAGGCCAAGGTATTGCTAATATCGGTGCTGGTTTAATGGGCGGCATGGCAGGTTGTGCCATGATTGGTCAATCTATTATCAACGTTAAATCAGGCGGGCGTGGGCGTTTGTCGACCTTCTCTGCCGGTTTGTTTTTGCTTATCTTGATCGTGTTTTTAGGTGATTGGTTAAAAATGATCCCTATGGCTGCACTCGTTGCCGTGATGATCATGGTGTCTATTGGAACCTTCTCTTGGGATTCTATCCGTAATCTTAAACATCATCCTTTATCGACCAATCTTGTGATGGTCGCCACAGTTGTTGTGGTTGTTGCTACCCATAATTTAGCGATTGGGGTATTTGTAGGTGTGTTACTTGCCTCGTTATTCTTTGCTAATAAAGTGGGTCGTTTTATGGTGGTTAAAAGCACCGACACCACCGCAGAAGCCGGCCGTCATTATCAAATTGTTGGCCAAGTCTTTTTTGCCTCAGCAGATAAGTTCAGCAACTCATTTGATTTCAGAGAAGTGGTTGAAAAAGTCACTATTGATTTATCTTTGGCGCATTTTTGGGATATTACTGCGGTATCGGCGCTCGATAAAGTGGTGATTAAATTCCGCCGCGAGGGCACTGAAGTAGAGTTAATTGGTCTTAACGAAGCCAGCGCTACCATTGTGGATAAATTTGGTGTGCATGATAAACCCGAAGACGTTGAAAAAATGATGTCAGGTCACTAAGCCCATAGCAACACCATAAAAGGATAATAATGATGACAAATGTGATTGCCTGTATCGACGGTTCAAAAGCAACACGCGCGGTATCTGATGCTAGTGGGTGGGCGGCTATGCAGTTGAATGCCCCTGTGACCTTATTACATGTATTGGATAAGTCTGCCTATCCTACAGAGTTAAATCTGTCGGGAAATATTGGCCTTGGTAGCCGAGAGCATTTACTTGCTGAGATGGTTGAACTTGAAGGGCGCATGAGTAAACTCGCGCTCGAACAAGGTAAATATATGTTACAAGATGCTCAAACGAGCATTGTAGCGGCGCAACCTACTGTGACGGTGCAAACACTGCAGCGCCATGGGGATTTAGTGGAAACGCTGCTTGAGCAAGAAGCCGATGCCAGACTGGTGGTTATTGGTCGTCAAGGTGAGCAGCATCAAGATCAAGCGCAAGCGATTGGCAGTCATTTAGAAAGTGTTATTCGCACGCTTAAGCAGCCGATTTTAGTGGTGATGCCTGAGTTTGCAATGCCAAGCCGTTTTATGATTGCTTATGATGGCAGCGCCACCTCGAAAACAGTGCTTGAACGAGTGATTAGCAGCCCACTACTTAAAGGACTCGGATGTCATTTAGTGATGGTGTCTGACAATGAATCTCAAGCGCAAACCGAATTGACCTCGGTTGCAGACTCTCTTACTGAGGCTGGTTTTGAGGTGACAACGGCGGTTTGTCAGGGGGAAGTGCAAACGGCTCTAGAGGCTTACCAGCTAGCACACCAAATTGATTTAATGGTAATGGGTGCTTATGGTCATTCACGGATTCGTGAATTTTTTGTTGGTAGTAATACGACACGGATGATCAGTAAAAGCCACATCCCATTGTTATTGTTACGCTAAGCAAAAAAGACTAGCGTCGCTTC
>NZ_PJAP01000873.1:0-3451 GCF_002836795.1 Shewanella sp. 11B5
ATTGGTAAGTGTTACTTGGTATTCAAGCGCCGGCGTGGTGAGATTAATGTCTGCTGCAAGATTGAAATGGCTATCGCCTTTAGCGATGGCGTTGATATTTAATTGACTTAAGTCTTGGGTAAGATCTACACGGAGTTGTTGCTGTTGAAGCCCTGGCAACTCAGGCAGGTTTTCGACATTGGCTAGTAGCTTTAATGTCAGTGGGTAGTGCTCATGTAAACTAATATCACCGATAACGCTAATATCACCATCATCATGTTGAATGTCTAGTTGGGTTATTCCAAGTTGAAATTGACGAAAACTGGCCGCTAACGCGATATGGCTAAAATGGTCGTTGCGCTGGCCGATAATGAGCTGACTGTCGGTGGCATTAAACTGTCTAACATTGACAGGGAAAGGCATAAATACCTGTGGTAAGTTAGCCAATGGCCATGAATTTTCTTTGGGATCGACTGTTTGGTTTGTTGATTTATTATTTGGTTGAGAACGTGTTTGGCTTGTTGATGTTGCATCTGGAATGTTGACGATTAACCCCTGGCTGGTGAGAGATTCAACCACAAGGCCAGCGCTATTCCAGATAGCTTGAGTCGTTAAATTGTCGGCATAAAAAGTCATACCATTCACATCTACATCAATATTGGCCAATTGGGCGTGGCTGATATTAATGCCAATGGGTAATTCAAACTCGGTAAAAGGTTGGTTAGTAGCATCCGTGTCAGTGGTGTTTTCGGTTACAGGAATATTATCAGTGATAATGTTCACATCAATACTTGATGCGAGTAGATTTGTGACACAAAGTTGTTTGTTAATCAGACATGTTGGCACCCACTCCAATGTTAAATCATCAGCTTCGACGCTAATCCCAGGCATTGACCATGACAAATGCTGCAGCGTGATATCACCATTTAAGGTGCCAGAAGCATATTCAACATCGATATCACTGATAAATTGATTGACGAACATCACCCCCATTTTACTGCCAAATGGGGTGCCCATGATGATGGCAAACAACATCAATAATACCAATGGGACATAAATCAGTATTCGGGTATAAAGCTTAATGCTGCGCCAAATTCTTGCAGATAGACTGGTTGATTTAGGTGCTTTTTTATTACTTGGTTTGAGTGATTCTTCTGACTGAGCGTTTTGCTCATTATGTTGCAAAGTACTTTGTTCGGTATGTTTATCTATCATAAATCAGTTCCCATGGTTAAATGGAAACGATATGAACGTGCAACTGTCTCGGTTTCTTTTAAGCCAAAACCTAGGTCCATTCGAATCGGGCCAATAGGTGATATCCAGTGTAATCCTCCACCAACCGATACTACCGGTTCAAACTGTTGTGTATCAAAAGCATTACCAGCATCGACAAAGGTGGCAACTCGCCATGTCGGGGTAAGATAATATTGATATTCAACACTGCCAATCGCCAAGTAGCGCCCACCGACAACCTGTCGAGATAAGCCGCCTTCACTGTTGGTGTAGTCAATATAGGGGCCTAATTCTTGGTAACTGTAACCTCGTATGCTTTGGTCGCCACCGGCAAAATATCGTAACGATGGCGGTATATTAGCCATATCGTTTTTGTCAGCAATATTAGCACCTAAATCCACCCGGGCAACAAAACGATGCTTATCGAATATTGTATCTACCCATTTAAATCGGGCTTGTAAACGGGCCAGACGGATAGTTGAGCCCAGGGACGGGTCGGCGTATTCAACACTGTAAGTTTGACGATAGCCTGATTTGGGATCGAGCGTGTTGTCGCCACGGACAGTTTTGGTGAGGTTGAAACCCAACAAATAAAAACGTGGGTCGTAATCTGTATCGAGCTGATTATAAAACTCTCTCACGGATTCAATTGAATATCCATGTAACCAATTACTTTTAGAGCGCCTTTGACGCGTTAACCCAACGAGATACTTTTTAGACTCTAATTGCCCGGTATTATTAAATTGGCGTTTATCAGCGTCGTAATCTTGGGTAACACCATAGGTGTCGCGTAATAAGCCAAGTTTTATTTTCAGTTGATCATCTAAAGGGTGGGTTAACGGAATAGTATAAGTGGTTAAAATCTTAGGCCGCTCAGGTGACCACTCTGCACTGGTTTCTTGATAATGGCCATAGCGATTGATTTGCGGCGTTCGCCAAGTGACTCGCACACGAGGATCGACACTGTTTTCTGTACTATTTCCAATATCTGCGCCTAAACCGACTTCAATAAGATGACTAGGCCGCGGGCTTAGCTCAACTTTAATCGGCACTACACCAGTATCAATTTTGTTTAGTTGTGGTAATACTTTGATATTACTAAAGTAACCTGTATCTAATAAATTGCGATTAAACTCAGTTAATAGCTGTGTGGCGTAAGGCGCATCAGCATCAAAAGGAATTAAGGCTTCGACAACATCATTATTGAGAGTACTGCCTTCAAAGTGAACATCACCAAATAAATAGCGCTTACCCGAGTTAAACTGTAGGTTAATTTGGGCGGTATTTAAGTCACGGTTAATGTTGATTTCTGATTTGGTATATTGACCATCAAAATATCCTCTTGCCAGTGCTAACGTGACTAATTGTGATTTTATCGAATCATAGACACCATGGTTTAAGGTATCACCAGGTTTTATTTTCAGACTATTTAGCCACAACGAGAAAGTATTATCTTGGAGCATGTCACCTTGAAAATGGATATCTACCCACTGAATAATGACCGGTTCACCTGGCATTATATTGAGGCTTAACTCCCAAGGGCCTTTATCATTCTCTTTAACATCAATATCTAAAATTGCATGGTAATAGCCCATGGATTCAAGCGCATCATGGGTGTTATCGTCAACAGTAAATAAAAATGCTCGGCGCTGAACATCGTTATCTGGCAATGTGCCTAAATGGGCAAAAATGTTCTTTTCAATTTTTTTCGGCACGCCGGTAACGTTAATCGTTAACCAATTTTCGTCGGCCAGCACCAAGCCTGACATCAGTAAGGTCAACGAAAGTAATAGAAATTGGCTAATTTTAAGGCGTTTTGTCGACAAGTTAAGCTAACTTTTCCAAAATTGATGATGATGACCATTGTCGCTACAAAGTATAAAAGTCGCAAGGATATGATTGAAATTACAAGTAGAAATGGTTACAAAGATAAACCACCTTCAAGGACTTTTCTAACATGAATAAATTATATTTAACGATAGCGCTATGTTTAAGCTTAACGTCGAATACCTGTTTTGCAAAAGACGATACACCTTTTGCTATAGCAATCCATGGCGGCGCCGGCACTATTTCAGCTGCTAGCCTGAGCCCTGAGCAAGAGAAAGCCATTCGCGACAAACTTAAACAGGCAGTTGATGCCGGATATAAAGTGTTAGATAAAGGCGGCGACAGCCTCGATGCGGTTCAATCTGCGATAAATGTGTTAGAAAATAGCCCATTATTTAATGCTGGGGTTGGC
>NZ_PJAP01000874.1:0-3447 GCF_002836795.1 Shewanella sp. 11B5
GGATGTTTGGTCGTTTTAGAAATCCGGTAGTAGCGTTACATCGTGAATCTATTGGTAAAATAGTGCTTGATAAGCAATTAGAATTGGGTGAATTTCGTTCATTAACAAAAGCTGAAGTTGATAGCATTTTTCAGCACTAGATCAATTTTTTTTATTTGAATACATGTTAATTTAATCGCCTCATTACAGCAGATTAGGTGATATGTGGATATTCAAGCATTGAAAAAAGTCAGCGAATTAGATGTATTTAGTTTGTTGGTGTTTAAGCTCATATACGAGACCGGTTTTGCTAATTTTGCAGCCAAAGAGCTTGCTGTATCCGCGCCTAAAATTAGTCGATGTTTAACATCATTAAGGGCTATTTTTAACGATGAGTTGTTTTTCCGTCGCCAACAAGGGCTAAAACCAACTCCATTAGCTGAACGTTTGTATCAGCCTGTTTGCCAGTTATGTGACATGGTGAGCCAAATTGAACGAGTGGCAGATGATCGTTTAAATCATCATCAAACACCTATTTTACATATTGCGGTATCGCCAAGCATTATTACCAGTGTGGCCATTGCGTTAAGTAAGCTTCCGCGTGATGTTATCGGTAAAGTTAAACTTCACAGTTGGCAAGCCGACACTGAAGAGCTGATTTATAATGGCGAGCTCGATTTTGGCATTGGTTTTGAAACTCAGGACACTCATGGTCTAGAGGCTTATCCTATTGCTAATGTGACATCATTATGTGTGGTGGGTAATACCAATCATCTATTTTGGGCCGGTGCCGAACAGATAAAGTTAGAAGATATTATTCAACACCCTATCGTGTATTTACGCTGTAAAGGCTTTAACAATCGTATTGATCCATTAGAGTTATATTGTCAAACTCACGGTTTACTACTAGAAGATATTGAATGTGCAAGAAAGCTCGAAGATTGGTATTGGCACATACTGACCATGGACAGTTTAGCCATTACTATTTGTAATGAAGGTTCGTTCGCACAACAAATTCCGCAATTAAGAGTAGAACGACTTCCACAGAGTGAATTTACTAAGCTTAATAGCGTCATGGCGATGCCAAGTTATTGTTTAATTGAGCGAGCAGAACACTACCGCCGTTATTCGCTAAATGTGAAGGAAATGATAATCGATATCATTAAATCATTGCTGGTGTGAAAATTATTAACATTCTTATATGAGGTTCAACTCGCTTAATTTTGTGGGTTGAATCTTTTTTATAGCCATTGATTTTGTATTGTACTGATTTTTATGCATTTTTATTTATCACTCTCTATAGTTTTACATAATTACAACTCATCAAATACCTCTTTAGGGTTACCTTATTTGAAACTGACGGTTTCATTTTTGCGTATACCTAAAACTAAAATCATCAATTCCTGTTAACGAATTTGTAACCAAACTTCACAGGTTTATCACTGCAAGCGGGTGTTTTGTCCTATTTCCTTATATTTTAGATGCGTAAAACCTACAAATCTAAATCGGGGGATTTAAGATGAAAAATTATAATAGAACATTACTTGCTGCAGCGTTTATTGCAGCGTTGGGTGTAACAGGTTGTGGCTCTGACGGCAGTGATGGTGCCGCAGGAGAACCGGGTACTCCGGGCACACCTGGAACGCCTGGTACACCTGGTACTCCAGCTGGTTCGGTCGTTACAACAGTTGACAATGCCTATGACTTTAACTTAACACTGGCTCCTACAGATATTGTTGTAGTAGGTGCAGATCCATTTAGCCTTAAATTTACCGTAACAGGTAAAGGTACTGGTGGAGTGGACGTTCCATACTCGGGACTTGATAAAGTCGCGTTATATGTAATGAGTCAATCAGCTAATGCAACTGACACTGGCGCGCCAATGTTATGGACAAACCATGCACTTGCCAATGATTTTGGTAGCAGCATGTATTGTACTTTAACGGGTACAGCCGCTGCTCGAGGAGGCGCTGTAGTCGATGCTTGTACATTAGTTGAAGATGAAGCTAATCCTGGTACTTATACTGGTACTTGGGCACACGACGGTAACGCGCCTGTAGTATTGGCTAGTGGTGATGCAAACGATTTAGCTCGTGTGTTTATTCGTGCTTATGACGTTGTGATGGCTGATGGCACTTCAGTGAGCGATAAGATTTTATCAACTCCGGTTGATTTTATTCCTGCTACTGGCGAGCTTGCTGTTTCTGCAAAAGACTCAGTGTCTAATGCTGCATGTATTAAATGTCATAGCCCAATGGAAGGTTACGCTGATACTGATATGCGTATTGCCAATATTGGTGCTCATCATAATTACCAAAAAGTTGAAAATTGCGTAGCTTGTCATAATCCAGCTTATGCCGGTGGACAGGACGATCCTGAAAAAGGCTTCAATGCAAACTTCAATGCCATGATCCACACTATCCACGCGGGTCATCATATTGCTGACTCTCTAACTGGTGAAGCCAAAGAGATGTTTGGTGAAATTGGTTTCCCATCTGAGCTAAATGAATGTACCGCTTGTCATGATAATGGCCAGCAGTGGAATGAAAACATTTATGCTGAAGCGTGTGTGTCTTGTCACGTTGATGTTGATTTAGCAACTGGTGTAAACCATAGAGGTATTGTGCCTGCTAGTGACGCTGTATGTTCTGGTTGTCACGGTTCAGGTAGCTTAAGCCCAAGTGAAGCACATAATGTTGGCGTGCGTGCAATGGCGACTGACTCTATTGTGTTTGCAGTTAGCAATGTCACTTATGCAGAAGATGCTGTAGATGTCAGCGGTGTTATGCAAGATCAAATGAGCATTACTTTTGATGTAAGCATTGATGGTCAACCTATTGCTGATGGCTTCGATTTTGGTCCTTATGCTAATTATGACGAAATCAAAACTGGTACTGTTGATGCAGATGGCACTTACTTTGTGGGTACATCTTTAAATCTAACAGGTGTTGTTTCTGCTGGTGGTAAGCTTGTTGTTACTAAAGTAGCTAACTTTAACGTCGTTGGTCAGAGTATTGCCATTACTCCTCGCTTCTCAGTTTGTGCTGATGAGAAAGCGAAGTTAATTAAATGTGTTAATACAGTTGGCGAAGATCAATACGCGGTTGAGTATATTGCAGTAACTATGGACACTGCATATTGGAACCTAGTTAATGCAGACGGTTCAGGTGCCAATATTGCTCGTCAAAGCGTACCATCTATGGTTAGCGCAGACGAAGCAAAATGTAGTACTTGTCATACATCGTTAGGTATTGCAAAGCACTACGGTAACGAGCGTTTTGACCAATGTATGGGTTGTCACAACAATACATGGGGTGGTTCATACCATGGCACTGTTGAGTACAAAACTGATGCAGTTGATGCTGATGGCGTACCAGTCTTTGCTATTGTTGAAGGTCTAACTTACAGCAACCGTGACTTAATGACTGTTTCACATCGCTTCCACAGCGGCTTATGGGATGACAACCG
>NZ_PJAP01000875.1:0-3441 GCF_002836795.1 Shewanella sp. 11B5
ATGCAAACGATAGCTTCTTCTGGGTGGTGACTCAATTTAGCCGCATGAGCGTCAAACAAGCGTATCGAGCTCAAACAATGGCGACTTTAGTCCAAGGTGTCACGGCGATGATTACCGTTTATCTACTGAGTTTATTTTTACTGTAAATTATTAATCAGAGTCTTATATGAAAATCGTTATTGCACCAGATTCATTTAAAGAAAGCTTAAGCGCACTTGAAGTAGCTAATGCCATCGAAGATGGATTTAAGCAGGTATTCCCAAACGCGCAATATTGTAAGGTGCCGATGGCCGACGGCGGCGAAGGTACTGTGCAAGCGATGGTCGATGCCACCCAAGGACAGATTATTAATCTTACTGTCACTGGGCCTTTAGGTTTACCTGTAAACGCATTTTATGGCGTGTTAGGACAGCTAGATGAGGATGGAAACCAAACTGCAATAATCGAAATGGCTGCGGCATCAGGTTTACACCTGGTGCCATCCGCTCAACGTAATCCATTATTAACCACCAGTTTTGGTACTGGTGAGTTGATTGCCGATGCATTAGACAGAGGCATAAGACACATCATTTTAGGCCTAGGTGGCAGTGCGACTAACGATGCCGGCGCTGGCATGATGCAGGCCTTAGGCGTAAGACTCAGTGATATAACTAATACTCCATTACCTTTGGGGGGTGCAGCCCTAGCCACATTACATTACATCGACATGCAATTATGCCATCCAGCCATTAAGGAGTGCGTGATTGAAGTGGCGTGCGACGTCGATAATCCGTTATGTGGACCGCGAGGCGCCAGTGCTATTTTTGGTCCACAAAAAGGCGCTACAACCGAGATGGTTGAGCAACTTGACCTCGCTTTGGGGCATTTTGCTCATGTCATTAACCAACACCTTAACCAACCAATTGATGGACACTGTCAATTGCACCCTGGGGCTGGTGCTGCTGGCGGTATGGGGTTCGGCGTAATGACAATGTTAAATGCAACCTTAAAACCTGGGGTCGATATTGTCACAAAAAGCGTTAAGCTGGCACAACATTGTCTTAATGCTGATCTCATTATCACCGGTGAAGGTCGAATGGACGGTCAAACCGTATTTGGTAAAACCCCCATGGGAGTATTGAATGTCGCCAAACAACAGAATATTCCGGTAATTGGCATTTCAGGATGCCTTGGTGAAAATGCAGATGTTATTTTAGCCGAAGGTATGCACGCTATTTTCCCTATCATTCCTGCGCTGCAGCCCTTAGAGCAAGTATTGTCTGAAGCTCAGGTTAATCTAACCAATACCGCGCGCAACATTGCTGCAATCATGTCACTTTCATTTGCGAGTAAGTAATCTTATCCAACACAAATGCCTTACCGCATTTGTGTTGGATTATTCATATCAACATCTTTCATCTTCTGAATAACCGCAGCTAATCCGTAGTAATAACACGATAAATGCTTGAAGCGGAACCAGCCATACAGTAAAGTTAGCACCCTCATTTCGTCCTGAAGGTGCGGCGTTAATCGTAAAGCACCCGTCAATGCTATCAGGATGAAGTTTTCATCATTACGGCAAGCAAAATGACCTCGAAAATCACCCGTCAAGCAAACGCTTCAGAAGACAGTTTACTGCGTATTTTTACCGCCCCTGAAGATTCAACCTCGACGTTGAGCATTATTGAGCAAAAGCTATCTCAAGACCTCGCAGGTTTTTTAGGTAATAGCATCGCCGCACTGGAAAAACCACTGTCAGAAATTGAAACCGACTTTAGCGCCTATCAGATCCCGACAGATCCCAAGTTCGTTTCTGATTATGCCGACGAAATAATGCAAAACCTAGTAGCTCATTCAGTCCATACTTCAGCACCCAGTTTTATTGGACACATGACCTCGGCCTTGCCTTATTTTGTGTTACCACTGTCAAAAATGATGGTCGGGCTAAACCAAAATTTAGTCAAAATTGAAACATCCAAAGCCTTTACTCCATTAGAACGCCAAGTGTTAGGCATGATGCATAATTTGGTGTATCAGCAATCTGATGATTTCTATCATCAATGGATGCACAGCGCTAACCACTCACTCGGGGCATTTTGCTCAGGTGGCACCGTTGCTAATATCACCGCACTGTGGATTGCCCGAAACCGGCTGCTACAACCACGCGGCGATTTTAAAGGCGTCACCCGCGAAGGAATGACGAAAGCATTGCGCTTTTATGGCTATGATGACCTTGCTATTTTAGTGTCAGATCGCGGTCATTACTCTTTGGGTAAAACTGCCGACTTGCTGGGTATTGGCCGAGATAACATCATTAGCATCCCAACAGACGAGCATCATAAAGTCGATGTTGCCGCCATGCGAGATGCAGCAGAAAAGCTGGCACAACAAAATATTAAAGTGATGGCCATTGTCGGTATCGCTGGCACAACTGAAACAGGCAATGTGGATCCCTTAACTGAATTAGCAGCGTTAGCCAGCGAGCTAAATTGCCATTTTCATGTCGACGCTGCCTGGGGCGGCGCGAGTTTATTATCTAAAAAATATAGCCACTTATTGAAAGGCATCGAATTAGCTGACTCCGTCACTATCGATGCTCATAAGCAAATGTATGTTCCAATGGGCGCTGGTATGGTGCTATTTAAAGATCCTGAACTGGCTAAAGCCATAGTGCACCATGCTGAATATATTCTACGGGTAGGTTCAAAAGACTTAGGCAGTCAAACGCTGGAAGGTTCGCGCCCAGGGATGGCAATGCTAGTGCATGCTTGTCTTCAGATTATTGGCCGTGATGGCTATGAAATTCTCATTAATAACAGCCTAGAAAAAGCCCGTTACTTTGGATCAATCATCGACCAACATGCTGACTTTGAGTTAGTCACAGCACCGGAGTTATGTTTACTGACCTATCGCTATGTACCAAAATCGGTGCAAGCTATACTCACTACAGCTCTAGCCAACCAAGACAGCGCTTTAGTTGCATCAATCAATGAACTACTCGATGGACTGACACAATTTATTCAAAAGCATCAACGCGAACAAGGTAAATCGTTTGTGTCACGCACACGTATTAAACCGGCAAAATACTTACGCCAACCAACGACAGTATTTCGTGTGGTACTGGCCAATCCGTTGACCAGTCATCAAATATTGCATGATGTGCTCACCGAGCAAGTCGAAATTGCAGCTTTAGACAGCGAATATTTACCACAGCTGTTGGCGTTATAGCGCGCGAGGGGCAATAATCTCCGCAATTTTTATATCTTTGATTTAACGTCATGTGTATCAGCAGATCAGGGTGAAACAGACACATAATGAAAGCTCATGATCTGAATCAGATTAAGACAAAAGTTGGTTTAAGATATGGCCTGCGGCCACTAACGTCGTGGCGCTTCACCCACACCAGACTAACATCGCAAGGTTCCACCCTGCACTGGCCAAAAGGGGATCAACAGCAATCCC
>NZ_PJAP01000233.1:0-9803 GCF_002836795.1 Shewanella sp. 11B5
GATATTTACCTTAAAGGTAACTTCAAGCGCGAAATTAAGTCCGACAATACTCCTGTCACGTCTGCCGATTTAGCCGCGCACGATATTATTTGCCGTCAGTTAGCGGAGCTAACGCCTGATATTCCTATTTTAAGTGAGGAAGCTGCAGATATCCCATTAAGTGTCCGTGAAACATGGAAACGCTATTGGTTAGTTGATCCATTAGATGGCACGGGTGAGTTTATTGCGGGTAGTGGTGATTTTTCTGTGATTATTGCCTTAGTTGAACATAACCGTCCTATTATGGGAGTGGTTTATGTGCCGATGACTAAGGTGTGTTATTACGCAATAGCCGGGCTAGGTGCTTATAAGCGTGATGGTAAGAACGAGATACGTATCACCAGTAAACAATTAACCGGTGATGAACCAGAGAATTTACGTTTAGCGGTCAGTCGTCGTCAAGATCCGCAATCAGTTTTAAAGTTACTCAATAAACCTAATCATTGTGAGTTAGTGGTGATGGGTGGTGCAGCATTAAAAAGTTGTTTAGTGGCCGAAGGACGTGCTGATTGCTATGTACGCTTAGGACCTACTGGGGAATGGGATACCGGTGCTGCGCAGATCATTATTGAAGAAGCAGGCGGTGCACTGATTGATATTAATTTACAGCCTATGACCTACAATGAGCGTGAAACACTCGAAAACCCAAATTTTATTGTTGTAGGCAGTGCAAATCTCCCGTGGGATATATTGTTAACTAATTAGTTTGTTTATATTTTCAATGAAGATTAATTGATTTTTTGATGTGTTGTTTTTTTAAACATAGGTCAATTTATTAATCATATACTTGGCAACGACATTAAACACGTGATGTAAGTCGTGATGGCTGTGTGCGGTTTTACCTGTTAATACCAATGAGCCTTGAGCGACTGTTGCCTGATTCATGTTGATTTGAATACTGTATCTGACAAGTTACATATAAAAATGCCCTCATCACGAGGGCATTTTTGTGAAATGACTTATGACTTATGTTTATCTAACCATTGATGTATAGCTTGTCTGTCGCCTTGAAAGATAACTCTGTCCTGTTTCTTTTCAAGTTGATACAGATACATCGGGTCATAATAAATATCGAGTAACAGACTTATCCAGTCTAAATGCTTACTGGTATCATTTTGGCTTTGTTGTACGTTTAGCGCATTATCAACTAAGTCCTGCAATTCTTGATGTTGCTTACCACCTAAGCGTTTACGAATGCCCAATAAGCTTTGAGCCAAATAAGCTTTAAATGCATCGAAACCCGCTTGCTCACCTAATCCAGATACATAATCAGTCAGTTTTTGTTCAACATAGTCATTTAATAAACGCGGCAAACGTGCGTCTAATGGTTCGTCGAGTACGATAATATCAGCTTGCTGCATCGCGCTGTAAAAATGCTTCGGCAGGGCTGAACGACCAATTAGCATACTTTCATCTTCTAATAGCAAATGGTTATGTTGCTGTTGTTGATGCTTCAGCAATGCCACGGCTAAATTATTTTCGAAGTTAATTTGACTGGGTTGCGGATCGATATTTTTGCCAAAGCTAGACCCTTTATGGTTGGCAAGGCCTTCAAGGTCGACAGACTCATCTCGCTGATGGATAACTTCCGTTTTACCACTACCTGTTATACCACTTAAAATCAGCACTTTAGATTGGCTTGGCGCTTGCTCGATAGTATTAATTAAAAAACTACGTATGGCTTTGTAACCCCCTTCAATATAAGGGATGTCCATGCCTGATTCTTTAATCCATTGCTGTGATAGCTTTGAGCGCAAACCGCCACGAAAACAATATAAATAACTGTCAGGATGTTGTGACAGCTGAGCAAGCCAAGCATCTATACGTTGTTGTTTAACTTTACCTTTCACCAGCTCATGACCTAATGCTATAGCAGCTTCTTGGCCACGTTTTTTATAGCATGTACCCACTTTTTCGCGTTCACCATCTTGCATTAACGGTAAATTAATCGAGTGGCCAAAAGCGCCTTTAGTAAATTCGATAGGCGCTCTTACGTCTATTAATGGACGGTTTTCTAATAGAAGTCTGCCATATTCTGAGCTGGGAATAACCTCGCTCATTAGCTTAATTCCACAAGGACATCGTGTCCGTCAGCGTGAGGCTCATAAGTATTGAGCATACCGATACAAATAGCGTCAATTCCATTGGCTTCTAATAGTGTTTTAAGTTCCTGTTCTGCCTCTGCACTCACGGCAACTAATAGTCCTCCACTGGTTTGTGGGTCGCAAATAATTGCTTTTTGGTCATCCGTTAGTGGCGGTAAATGTTCGCTATAACTGTCAAAATTACGATGAGTACCACCTGGAATACAGCCTTGAGCGAGGTAATCACTGACTTTAGGGAGTAAAGGGACTTGGGATAAAACGATATTAGCTTTAAGTTGTGCGCCTTGGCATACTTCAATTAAGTGACCTGCCAGTCCAAATCCTGTGACGTCCGTTAATGCATTAACCCCAACAATTTTAGCGATATCAATACCAATCGTGTTGAGCTGACACATGGCATTAGGGGCAATTTGGCTGTCTTCATCACGCAGCTTTTTCTGCTTTTGTGCTGTAGTCAGAATGCCAATACCAATCGGTTTGGTGAGGTATAGACGGTCATTCGCTTTGGCAGTGTTGTTCTGTTTTACTCGCTCAAGCGGTATTTGGCCTGTAACCGCTAAACCAAAAATAGGTTCAGGCGCATCAATACTGTGACCGCCAGCCAACATAATACCGGCATCGGCACAAGCTTGGCGTCCGCCATCAACTACTTGTTGGGCTACTTCAGGTGGTAATAAGTTAACCGGCCAGCCTAATATCGCAATAGCCATAATTGGCGTGCCGCCCATGGCATAGATATCGCTGATTGCATTGGTTGCGGCAATTCTACCAAAGGTAAATGGATCATCCACAATGGGCATAAAGAAGTCGGTGGTACTGATAATGCCGGTTTGTTCATTGAGTTTGTAAACTGCAGCATCGTCACGGGTTTGATTACCGACTAATAAATTGGGGTCAGTAAACACGGGAAGTTGTGACGCAAGAATAGTGCTTAAGACTTTAGGAGAGATCTTACAGCCGCAGCCTGCGCCATGGCTATATTCGGTAAGTTTTATATTGGTATGAGGCATGGTTGTGTTTCTGTCGCTGGCTTATTGATGAGCAATTATAATGTTTCTCAAGGATTATTTCTTGGTTATTCGCGGTTTATCAAACCTAGTCGTGTATTTTTAATTAAAAAAATAATTATTATGAACGTTGTTTTTTATTTTGTTTGCTGTTAATTTATCAACTTAATAAGGTGCATATCATTTTTAGGTTGGTATTGTGGCGAGACGAAAAGAGCATACGCATGAGCAGATCCGCCATATGGCTATTAGTGCAGTGGTTGAGCATTTACAATGCCATGGCGTCGATAACTTAAGTTTACGAAAAGTTGCGGCAACCATTGGTTACGTGCCAAGTACGTTAATTAATATTTTTGGTAGTTACCAATACTTATTACTCGCGGTATCTGAGCAAACATTGCTACAGCTTGCTGCGCAGTTACAGTTAATTAAACCGACCACGCCAAAACAAACAATTGAGCAAATGGCATTAGTTTATAGTCAGTTTGCTTTAGCGAATCGACGCTGTTTCCGATTGGTATTTGAATTATCAATGGCGGGTGACCAGCCTTTACCTGTGGCTCACCTCGGGCTGATTAAATCATTATTTTCTGACGTTGAGTCTCAGCTAAGTCAATACTTTCCTCTTGCATGTGAGCAAGAGGTTGAAACGATGAGCCGCGTACTTTGGGGTGGGATACATGGGTTAACGTGTTTGTCATTGGATGGAAAGCTATTTGAGACACAATCCTGTTTACAAGACATGTTGACGAGTCATGTAAGCAGTTATATTGATGGAATGAGCATAAAAAGGAATTCAAATGCTGCTAACTAAACGATTTTTCCCCTATTTTGCGACCTTATGCCTAGGTGCGCTTAATGACAACTTTTATAAAAATGTGTTGCTCTTGTTAGTGACGTACAGCCAATTAAATGCATTACCGATTGACGTTAACTTGTTTGTTAATTTAGCTGCTGGCGTATTCATTTTACCTTTTTTCTTGTTTTCTGCTCATGCAGGTATCGTGGCAGACAATATGAATAAGGCAAAATTGATTCGACGGTTAAAGTTGTTAGAGCTGATTATCATGTCGACAGCGGCTATCGCGATTATCAGTCAGAGTTATATGGTGATGTTGCTGCTGCTATTTTTAACCGGCAGCCAGTCTGCATACTTTGGCCCAGTAAAATACTCATTATTACCTCAAGCCCTAAGCGAAGCAGAGTTAGTAAAAGGTAATGCTCTGGTTGAAATGGGCACTTTTTTGTCGATTCTTGTCGGTACCCTAAGCGCCGGTTTGGTGGTGTCTAATGAAAATGGTTTAACGTGGGCTGCAATCATTGTCTGTGTGTTGGCTATTTGTGGTTATCTTGCCAGCCGTGCGATTCCTTCATTGCCTGCCCAAGGTGATTTAAACCCTAGTAAATTTTCGTTATTTTCTGGCACTTGGCGTTGTATTAATAAAGCGCGACAAACCAAGACTATTTGGATGGCCATTCTCGCCATTAGCTGGTTTTGGTTCTTGGGTGCCACCTATTTAACTCAATTCCCTAACTTTGCCAAGCTGCACTTACATGCCGATGCTACGGTAGTATCATTGTTACTGGCGTTATTTTCTGTCGGTATTGCAGTTGGGTCATACGTGTGTGAGCGTTTTTCGTTTGGGCATGTTGAGTTAGGCTTATTACCATTTGGGGTCTTGGGCTTAAGCGTATTTAGTTTTGACATGATAGCAGCTATTCCGCTAGAGCTAGTTGAGCCAGGTTTTGTGTATAGCTTCGAGTCATTTATCGCTAACGCGCAGCATTATCGTGTGATGATCGATTTGTTTCTTGTCGGCCTAAGTGGCGGGATATTCATTGTGCCACTGTATGCGTTTATTCAAACTCGTGCAGAAAAACAAGAATGTGCTCAAGCTATTGCGGCGAATAACATCATTAATGCCTTCTTTATGGTGGGCTCTGCAGTATTATCGATAGTGTTGCTTGGGATATTTCAGTGGAGTATCCCTGAATTATTTATGCTTGTCGGCGTGCTTAATTTGGTTGTGCTGTTATATGTTTACTCGCAAGTGCCAGAGTTTACCCAACGCTTTATCAGTTATTTGCTGAGCCATGTTATGTATAGGGTGAATGTACGAGGTAGAGAACATATTCCGGCACAAGGGGCAGGAATTATTGTCAGTAATCATGTGAGTTACGTTGATGCGTTAGTCATTATGGGCGCATCGACTCGACCTATTCGGTTTGTAATGGATAAGTCGATTAGCGAAATTCCATTATTAAAGTATTTGTTTCGGCACGCTGGCGTTATCCCAATCTGTTCACCTAAAAAGTGTGAGTCGACATATCTAAATGCATTTGAACAGATACACCAAGCATTAGCTAACGATGAGTTAGTGTGTATTTTTCCGGAAGGGAAGTTAACTCCAGACGGTGAAATTGGTGAGTTTAGACCTGGCATTGATAAAATTTTACAACGGGATCCTGTGACGGTAATACCGTTAGCGTTAACAGGGTTATGGGGATCTTACTTTAGCCATAAAGGTGGGCATGCACTGACCACTTTTCCTAAACGTTTCTGGTCTAAAGTATCGGTGAGTATTGCACCTTCAGTTGACGGAGCTACGACCAATTGCAAAGCGTTACAGCAGCAGGTGACTCAGCAATTTAATTAGCACATGATGTACTAGTGAAGCTGCTCAAAACAAAAAAGGTCACGTGCGTACGTGACCTTTTCTATATGTGTTTAAACTTACGACGTATAAGCAGCTGTGAGGCTTTTCCAATTTCGTTGTTGTTCAAGAAACTGATTACGTAATAATTGCACTTGTTGCTTCAGATTGTGATCTGTAAGTTGCTTACGCTTCGCCTCTAACAAACTCTTTTTGGCTTGATAATAGTCAACTAAGTGTTGCTTCATCAGCTCATACTCTGCTTGAAACTTTTCTATAATTTCATCGCAGTTAGGTAAGTGAGCAACCTGATTCTGAGCTTGTAAAAGTTGCATCTGCAAACGTGCACTTTCAATACGCTCTTGTGGCACTTTACGTAAATCACTCGCTAAACCAAACCAGTTCATAAGCTTGATTAACCATTTGGTT
Organism: Shewanella sp. 11B5; assembly: GCF_002836795.1. NCBI lineage: Bacteria > Pseudomonadati > Pseudomonadota > Gammaproteobacteria > Alteromonadales > Shewanellaceae > Shewanella > Shewanella sp. 11B5. The sequence goes on from NZ_PJAP01000233.1 coordinate 6,235, forward strand.
GGATCGTAGTCCCACCATTTGATGCCATTGCGATAATCATTTTCAAAAATATGATGGAAGTTGTGATACCCCTCACCGTATGTAAGTAACGCTAAAAATGCATTATCTCGGGCTGAGTTTTTATCTGTGTACGGTTGTTTACCCCAAATATGGGCTAATGAGTTAATAAAGAAAGTACAGTGATGTACAACCACTAAGCGTAGTAAACCGGCCATAAGTACCATTGATAAAATATCGCCATTTAACCAACCTATAAATGCTGGTAAACCAATATTCATTAAGATCACTAAGGCTAAGTAGTGCTTGTGCTGCCACATAACGATACGATCGTTTTGTAAGTCGCGCACGTTGTTGTAGTCGCTGTAACGACTCGCTTGATACTCACGTAGCATCCAACCTATGTGGCTGTACCAAAATCCCATTTGAGCTGAGTACGGGTCTTTATCATTATTATCAACATGTTTGTGATGGATGCGGTGATCACTACACCAATGCAATGCGCTGTTCTGTAGCGCCAATGCTCCACCTAATGCGTATAAAAAACGAACTGATGCATGGGCTTTATAAGCCTTGTGTGACCATAATCTGTGGTAACCCGCAGTAATCGATAGACCACTTGCGTAAGCGAAAACAACAAATGCAATCCATTCAATGCCATCAAAGCCATGGGTAAAACCACGCCAAGGGATTAATACCACGGCGCCGATAAAAGTAATGGCAAATAACAAGGTATTAAGCCAAATGATTGGAGGTTTTTTCATTTAGTAGGGTTCCAATAATAGGTTTAAATAAGTTGAGCGTACAATTGTACGCTAATTTAACTTAGTGAACCAGTCATGGTCAAGCTTAACAGGGCTGTGTTTCTGTTTTAAAAACGGTATTATCTGTGAATTAATATTGACTGAATGGATTAGTAAATGGGTGTTAGAGCACAACAAAAGGAAAAAACACGTCGTGCATTAGTGGATGCTGCATTTAATCAACTCAGTGCTGAACGAAGTTTTTCCAGCCTAAGCTTACGTGAAGTTGCTCGCGAAGCTGGTATTGCGCCCACATCATTCTATCGCCATTTTAAAGATATGAACGAACTTGGCTTGACCATGGTCGATGAAGGCGGATTAACATTACGTCAAATGATGCGTAAAGGTCGTCAACGTGCGGAAGCGGGTGGTAGTGTGATCCGTATTTCTGTCGACACGTTTATGGAAGTATTAGAGTCAAATCCGAACGTATTTCGAATACTATTACACGAACGATCCGGTACCTCAGCAGCATTTAGAGCTGCAGTTGAGCGTGAAATTGAACATTTTATTTCTGAACTTGCCCATTACACCGAAGCACAGGCAAACCGAACACCTGTATTAGCGCGTGCTCAAGCTGAAGCGTTGGTTATTTTAGTGTTTAATGCGGGAGCATCAGCTTTGGACTCTAAACGTAGTGAGCGTAAATCATTGGCCGATCAGCTCGTACTGCAGTTGCGTATGGTCGCAACGGGAGCTGAAGCGCTACAGCACAAAATAGACAATCGCGCCTAAGTATAAGCATTACGTGATAGATACAAAAAGGGCGCGAATATTCGCGCCCTAGTATTATGTGTAACTAAAATTAATCAGGTTACTTGCGAACCAGTAATACGCCCGATTCCATATGGTCGGTATAGGGGAATTGGTCAAATAGCGCAAAGCGCGTTATTTTATGCGTTTGGCCTAAGGTTAACAAATTGTCATTCAGTGTTTCTGGATTACATGAAATATACAAAATCCGCTCATAACCTTGGATAAGCTTTAATGTTTCAGGGTCAATGCCTGCTCGAGGAGGGTCAACAAAGATAGTATTACAATCGTAACTGTCTAAGTCGATGCCTTCTAAACGTCTAAATTGGCGCTTTTTCGCCATAGCATCACTAAAGTCTTCAGCAGACATGCGAATAATTTGAACATTATCAACGTGATTAATATCGATGTTGTATTGCGCTGCATCAACTGAAGGCTTGGCCAGCTCTGTTGCCAATACACGATTGAAATTTTGTGCCAGTGCAATCGTAAAATTACCATTACCACAGTACAATTCTAGTAAATCACCCTGGCTGTCTTTAGTCGCATCAATAGCCCATTCCAACATTTTTACAGAGACTTTTGCATTCGGCTGAGTAAAGCTGTTTTCAATTTGTTTGTAATGCAATACCTGTTCATTAACCGTTAAGGTCTCAACAACAAAATCTTTGTCTAAATCGATTTTTTGCTTACGCGCACGGCCTATAATGTTGACATTGAATTGAGCAGATAGCTTATCTTTTAATTGAGTCGCTTGTTCACGCCATTCTTCATCAAGCTGGCGGTGGTACAACAAAGACACTAAAATTTCACCACTTAACGTCGACAAGAAATCAACTTGAAACAACCGATAACGTAATGCAGGGTTAGGTGTTAATTCTGCAATTAATGCAGCCATCATTTGATTAATGATTAAACCCGCAGGTAAATATTGATCGCAACGCACTTTTGCATTCAGTGCTTTATCAAACATGTAGTAATATAAGTCATCACCTTGATGCCACATCCTAAATTCAGCACGCATACGATAATGCATAGGCTCAGAAGCAAAGACTTCAAGCGCTGGTGGATTGAAATCGGCAAAGGCCTTTTCTAGCTTGATGCGCTTTTGTTGTAATTGTGCATCGTAGTTTTTAGGATCCATTGCAGCTAAATTCATATCGTCCACCTAATTACGTAAAAAAGGGCGCAAATATTATACTAAATGACGCTGATGTCTAGTATTACGCACCTAAGTATAAAGTGACCCGACGATTAATGCTGAGCATATACATATTTGGAGCCCATATTGTCTGGACCTATTTTAGTGTTTGATTCTGGTATCGGCGGATTGTCGGTAATGAACGAAATTAGAAAACAGCTACCACTGCATGATTATTGTTACTTATTTGATAATGCACGTTTACCCTATGGCAATTTATCAGAGCAAGAGTTAATAACTGGATGTGTTGCACTTATTACTTATCATGCGCGACGTTTGAATGCCAGTATTGTGGTGGTTGCCTGTAATACCGCCAGCACTTTGGTATTGCCTCTATTACGCCAGCAATTAACCATTCCTATCGTGGGAGTTGTTCCTGCTATTAAACCTGCGGCAATGTTATCGAAGAAAAAGCACATTGGCTTATTGGCTACGCCTGGAACAGTGAAACGAGATTACACTCAAGCATTAATCAATCAGTTTGCAGGAAACTGTAAAGTTGAATTATTTGGGACTTCAGATTTAGTATTACTTGCTGAGCAGTATGTTGCTCAACAGCAAATAGATATGGACAAGCTAAACGAAATCTTAGCACCCATAGCGGCATCAAATATTGATGTCCTAGTATTGGGCTGTACCCATTTCCCTATGATAGCGACAGAAATAAGTCATTATCTTGGTGAAGGGGTAACACTATTAGATTCAGGGGAGGCGGTAGCAAAGCGGGTAAGGTTTTTACTGAGTAAAGAAAGTAATAGTAATAAACAATTACAAGCGTGTTATACCAAAGATATTGGCCAAGGGCTGAAAGCAGC
>NZ_PJAP01000876.1:0-3437 GCF_002836795.1 Shewanella sp. 11B5
CTGATACCTCATCAATGAGATTGTTATATTCTGTGACGTTTTCAGGCATATAACAGGTAGATGTTTCAGGTAATTGTGACAAAAACTGCTCATATTCTTTTACAAACAACCTAGCTTGCACCAACGTCTGCTCACCGAGTGCTTGTAATTCTTGCACCTTGCCACTTTGGAATACAGCCGACGCATTGCCAGAATCCATGAGCTGATTAAACTCTTGCATCAAGACTAGCTGCTTATCGGATAGCACTTTTGCATCTTGTGCTATGGGTTTCGTTTTAGCTTCAAATGCATCAATAGCAGCTTGGTTGCTAGCCAATACTGCAAAACTCATTGTGGTAATGGCTGTAGTCATGGCCACCAGCAAGCTGGCTTTTTTAAAAATATTCATCGATAACATCCTGTTAGTTGAGCACTTGAAAACAATCAAGCCATATATGGCCATGTTAATTCTTAAACCAAATAACGAATATACAGCGAGAACAAGCCAAAGCCTGTCATACCTAGTAGCGCTATAGCCATCGGTATGAGTATGTAAAATCGCCATACCGCAGCTATTTTCGGAATTTGCGTCAACGTTGCACTGTAGCCGAGTTGAGACAGTGCAATAACAAATTTATTACTATCAAATGCTTGCCCGGCTAACGTAATGCTTTCACCGTTACTCACATCAATGTTTACTCTAAATACAAAAGGTCGCCTGTATTGCCTCCGGATACTGTCACCATCGCCAGCTTTATACCAATTCCACTCAATATTAATTGATTTAATCGCAGACTTTTCTATCTGTCTAACTTGCTTGTCCTCAAAATACACTCTTGGAAAAACAAGTGAATTCTCGCTGATAACGATCTCATTAGGAGTCGATATCCCCTGTGTATAATGCTTATCGCAAATGAGCTTTCGCCTTACAGCAGACACCGCTACTCCAAATAGTGCAACCACGGTGGCCGCTACGATATTTTGGCTAGAATAAAGGATAAACAAGGCAGCCATAAAACTGATATAACTTGAAGCCCAGACTTGATGAAAGTATTGCCGAGGTAAAGGCAGCATAAACAGTGTGACGGGGTATTGTAATTTTATCGGGTCGTTAAATAACTTAATCCCGATAAAGGCTTTTACGGTATCTTGGTCGAGCGGAACTGAACTAAAGGTTGGCCAATCTTTACGGCTAACGCTATCAAATTGACCGACAACATTAATCCCCTGCGACATTAACTCTTTTCGACATTGTTGCACCAATGCGGGCAACTTATGTTGCTTCACTTTTAACGATATCGATATCGGTTCAGGAAATTGAGCTTGTTGACTCTCTTTAACATGCAAAATCACTTTATAAGTATTATGCACTTCTTTTAACTCAATATTTTTTATTATCGAGTAATCAACATCTTGTTGTTGAAGGGAATAAATGGATCCCCCCCCTAACTTGAAACCATGAAACTGTATTAACACATTGCGTGAGGCATCAAAACACCATCGACATTGATAACTAAACGCTATCAACATCAACAACATACTGAGCATTAAACGCCCGACAGCTTCAGCCAAAAAAGAAAAAACACTTACTTCCAACACCACATAAACCAAATTAAAGCATATAAAAATCCACTTTATTTTTTCAACGGCTGACACTATTGAAAATGATGAAGCGGTATTCAACAGCGTCCCTGTTAACTTGTTAAACATCCTGCTCCTTAATCGACTTACACTTTTAAGATAGTTGTCAGTGTCTACCAACTATATAAAGAGCCTCGTTATCGACTATTTTTAGCCATATCATTCTATTACGTCATTAACATGCCGGTAATGAACAAAAAGGATAAGCAGGTACCATATAATGGCCTACAATAACGTAACAACCTTCCACTGGTTTTCTAAATAGGCCAGCTTGCAAGTCCCATAGCCTTGAATCGCTTCATTAGTCTTTGGTGATATCGTGTCGAAACGGTATGGAACCCACAACTCTAAGTCATGCCCACGCTGCTTAGCGTTGTCACTAACTAAACTGCTGCTAGAATTTTTAGCATCTTCAAACGCTAACGCCTCATTTTCATCTATTTGATAATTATCGATACCTAAATATGATGTTTTAAAATATTTATCATGTAGCTCAGATAGATATACTTTTACTTGCTCATCCGTTGCTGGTATTGCAGCAAACACCTTTCTGAATAAGTTCACATCTTGATGTCTAACGACATCGACTGACGCTTTACACAGTGCATTCGGCTCTGATCGATCAATTTTTTTAGCAGCTGCCAACCACTGAGTTAGATTTTCTTCATCAGAAGACCCCATTGAAGGCGTCGATATAAATAGTAATAAAATAATAGCGATTAATTTGTACATGAAAACATCCTTTTAATTTACGTTTTTGCTTTACTAACGCTTAAAAACTCACAATCAATCATGTATGCAATCAATTGAATATACACTACAAAAAATAGTGTTTCACTAGCATGCCTGTGACAACCACATTGACTAAAACAGGGAATATTACGGCTATAATATTAGGCAAAAAAGCCCATGACCAATTGCCGTGCAGCGTTGTTAATGGATAGTCGAAAAAACACAGCATGTAAACAATGTGTTTAAGCGGGAAATACATCGCATTAAGGATAATGACTTCACCGCTTTTTAGCTTAATATCACACGCGGTAATATGATTGCGCACATGTAAACGATGCATTTGTGATTTATATTTTACCGTGATGCGCTCAATGTCACCACGTTGTAACTCCAACTGCCCCACAGGCTTATTAATTATTGCATTCGCAGGAATGGCAATACGCTGCTGGCTAACAAAGCAACGTAATGTCCCGGTAATACCGTAACGTCGCCTAACCAGCCAATACCGCCCTATTAAGTAGACAGGTAATAACCCCACATTGATTAATACTAATGCACGAGCAAGCTCAGTATTAGGAACACTAAGAGGTAGCACAGCTAAACCGACCATCAAAATAAGCAGTAACAATGAAACACCTAAAGACAGAGGGTAACCTATATTAGCGACATATAAACCCACGTCACTTTGCGCGTTAAAGTCACGCATCCCTTTAATATGCAGATTAAAAAATAACGATTTATCATCTAACTCAATTTTCTTAGCCAAAACAATAATGCCACCCAATTTAATAATGAAATAACTTACTGCCTTTTCACTTGAATTACGATAGCCTTTTGTGACTATAAAAATTCTAAAACACATTATTTTATAAGTTTGATATCCAACTGCGATGAGTGGCGATGTTAATTTTATATGAATCGCTAATTTAGTGGCTGTTAATGGATATTGTCTGACTGACATTGGTAGTCAAACTTGGGCATTGACCAATGGTAGCGAATTGCGAGCATTCTAAAGCTAAAACCAAAGGTCAGCGCAACAGAAAGGTTTATCCATTCAACAACACCATTAAGCCTGTCACTTATAC
>NZ_PJAP01000877.1:0-3437 GCF_002836795.1 Shewanella sp. 11B5
AAAGGCACCGACGGCTACCCTAAACTAAGCCAATTGTTTGATAGCATTAGTAACTGGGTAAAATTTGGTCAAGGATTACCGCCAATAAAAGCGCTGGAGCAATTGGCATTATCCGAGCTTAAACTCAATAAAGGTGGCGTTATCCCCAGTGCGGATGAAGCGCCGCTACTAGACCATATTGAGCGCTTACTTGAGTTAATTAATCAGCTTATTCCGTCATTTTTAGTGCGCGCCCGAGAGGGAATTCGCCAACGCTTTGCTGGCCAAAAACAGCAACGCAATTTAATGACACCCGATGACCTATTGCTCAGTTTAGCCATGGCGCTCAGCCAAAACCCAATCACCCTCGCCCATGCTATTGCTAAGCGTTTTCCGGTCGCATTAATTGATGAGTTCCAAGACACCGATCCACTACAATTCACCATTTTTAATCAGGTGTATCAACAGCCGCTAGCATCACAGCTAGACCTAGCCGCAGATACCACTGTGCAAAGCCCAAATGATGACAGTAAAAGTAATGATGACATTAGTAATGACGACATTGGTAATGACAACAACGATGATGACGCTAATAAGGGTCGTTTAAGTTTATTAATGATTGGCGATCCTAAGCAGGCTATTTATGCTTTCCGTGGTGCCGATATTTATACTTATATTGCCGCGCGCCAACAAACACAGGCTCATTATAATCTTGACACCAATTACCGCTCATCCACTCAGTTAGTCAATGGCGTTAATCAGCTGTTTAGCCAACATCAAGATCCGTTTATTAGCCAAGCTATCCCCTATGATATTGTTAAAACCCCATCATCGGCAGCCAATAAACACCTGAGTGAAGCGACAACCAATCCTGCGGCGTTGCGGATCCGCTTATTAGCCGAAGACGATGTTAATGGCCTCAATAAAACTACCGCAAGGCAACGCCTAGCCGCTGATGCTGCCAGTGAAATAAAGCGCTTACTCACCGAAGCGCAACAGGGATTATGTAAAGTTAATACCAGCCTTGAGCAGGAAGCTAAACCGCTCATTGCCAAAGACATAGCCATATTGGTGCGCGATCGTAACGAAGCTGCCGTGATGAAAGCGGAATTATCAGCACGTAAAATTGGCGCAGTATTTTTAAGCCGAGACAGCGTATTTAACACCATTGAAGCTCGTGAAATGGCGATTTTATTGTATGCCTTAGCCACGCCTAAAAATGAACGCGCTATCCGCGCCGCGCTGGCCACTGAGCTTGTTGGTTTTAATGCCCAACGGATCCATCAATTTAACCAAGATGAAGAACAACGCCAGCAGGTATTAGATCAATTCACTCATTGGCATCAGTTGTGGCAACAACGCGGCGTTATGCCTGCGCTGCTAAACTTTGCCAGCGAAACCAAACTGATCCATCGTTATCTGTCGCAATCTGTCACGGCTGACATTACTAATGACAACAGTTATGGCAGCAATAGTGACAATAGCGTTAATGATACTGACGACGACAACGCAGCAGATCTTAAAGCCTCTGGTGAAAGACGCTTAACCGACTTTAGGCATTTAGCCGAATTACTGCAGCAAAAGGCCACTGAGCTAGATGGTAGCAGCGCCCTTATCAATTGGTACGAGCAACAACTGATTGGTAACAATGGTGGTGATGAGCAGCAACTGCGCTTAGAAAGCGAGCAGAACTTGGTGCAAATTGTCACTATTCATAAAAGTAAGGGCTTAGAATATCCGGTCTGTTTTGTGCCGTTTGTCAGCTTAGCCCGTGGTAATAAAAAACGCCCAGCGCCGATGATGTACCATAAAAATGAGCAGCTCATTTGGGATATCGACGCAACCGACGAAGGCTGGGAACAACTCAAACAAGAAACCCTCGCTGAAGATTTACGCTTACTGTATGTGGCGTTAACACGGCCGGTTTACGTGTGTTATTTGTATATAGCCAATCAAAGCCGCCAATTAAAGGCAGGGATCAGCAGCCAATTACATGAAACAGGTATCGGTTATCTGTTGGGTATTACCGACAAGAAAACTGACTTTGCTCTTATTCAAGCCAAAGTGAATGCAATTGCCACTTTACCAGCGATGAGTGTGGAATGCTTAGGCAACGATATTGACGATTCAGTGCTCGCCGATATCCACGACAATAATGACCCGTTAGCGGCCAAAAAAGTCACTCGTGTACAGAGCCTTGCGTGGCGAGTGGGCAGTTATTCTGGCTTGGTAAAACATCTGCCTCACGAGAGAGTCGCGCCCGGTGCCGACGATGAAGACTTCACCGATGAGTTAATCCAATTACAGTTACAAGATGAACTCACCAGCGAACCAGAACTTGATCGCTTTACCTTTGAACGCGGCGCCAATGCCGGTAGTTTTATGCATTTAGTGTTAGAACTGTTTGATTTTACCCAAGCAGACACCGAGCTGACACCAGCGCTAACGAAAGCCATGAAACAATATGGATTTGACGAAACCCTATGGCAGCAGCCGTTAATGGACTGGTATCAGCAAATATTGGCCGCGCCGCTGTTTATCGAGCCATCGTCACAGGACACATCACTGACATTAAGCCAATTAGGCATGAAGCAAAAAATGGTCGAAATGGAGTTTTACTTGCCTATTTCAACCTTACAAGCATCGCAATTAAATCATATTTTGCAGCAGCACGGTTATGTCGCCGGACTCGACTTTGATACCTTAAAAGGCATGTTAAAAGGCTTTATCGATTTAACCTTTGAGCACCAGGGCCAATTTTATATTGCCGATTATAAGTCCAACCATCTGGGCGATAACTATAGCGACTACACTCACTCAGCCATGGCTAAAGCCATTGATGCCCATCGTTATAATTTACAATACATCTTGTATACCTTGGCATTGCATCGTTACTTATCGCTTAGATTACCAAACTACAATTATCAGCAACATATTGGCGGCTGCTATTACCTGTTTTTACGCGGCATGCATCCTGAGCATCCTGGCGCAGGGGTATTTTATGACAAACCACCGCAAGCGTTAATCGAACAACTCGACCGCTTATTTACAGGTAATACAGACAATCGTGCGCCGGAGACGTCATCATGCTAATACTCACCCATCCAATCACTGAGTTATTGCACCTTTGGCAAGAACAGCGGCTCATTACCGCACTCGATCGTCATTTTGCTTTAGAACTGGCCAATATTGAAACCATCAATAACGATCCCGCAATTAGCGAACAACAGCCGCAACTGTTCTTGCTTGTTTGCGCCATGCTCAGCCAGCAATTGTCTAATCAGCACAGTTGTTTAGTCATCGAGCAAATTGATTTAGCCAACCCCATGGCAGAAGACAACCGTGGCAACGCTGAAATCAATTGTCGGATTGAGCTTAACCATCAACAATTGATTGAACAAATCGCGCTATTTGATGCCGTCGGCCAGCCCGGTGACAATAAACCGATTATTTTTGAA
>NZ_PJAP01000878.1:0-3433 GCF_002836795.1 Shewanella sp. 11B5
AAACAAATATTGCAATAAACGAGTTAGCGCTTGTGCCGCTATTCCCTGCCCTTGAAATGCAGGAGCGATCGTAAAACCGACTTCAACTTGGCTGTCATCAATAAAATGTAGCGCCAGATCGCCCATTAACAACTCATGCTGATCACTAATGGCTAATTGATACCATTGCCCTGCTTTAGCAAAATCTTGGTAATGGGTCGAATCGAATAAGCTTAGCGCATCTTGATAGTGGTAATCGGTCCAACTCTGATATCGCGCAACATTAGGATCCGCTCTATAGGCGGTAAATGCCGTTAAATCATTAAGACTAAATGGCCTGATGATTAAACTACCCGAGGTTAACGTAGGACACTTTAATGAACATAAACTTGAATCACTGTCCATATCAACCTCATTCATTTATAGAGTCTACCTTCCCGCTAATGCAGTGGCTGGCGCAATTTTAGTCGCTTTCCACGCAGGGTAAATGGTTGCAATAAGGCTCATGAATAGGCCCATTAACAATACAACTAATACATCTTGATAATGTAATTCAGAAGGAAGGAAATCAATAAAATAAATATCCGATGCTAATAGTTGAATACCTAATATCTGCTCAAGACTGCTGGCAATAGCACTTAAATTATATGCTAGAGTGACCCCTAATATGCCACCAATAGTGCACCCCATCAGTCCATTTAAAGCACCTTGCAGAATAAATATCGCCATAATGGCACCACGATGAAGCCCCATTGTCATCAGAATCGCAATTTCAGAGGCTTTATCGCGCACTGCCATAACAAGTGTCGACACAATATTAAAACACGCCACAGCAATAACCAGCGCTAACACCAAATACATCACTAAACGAACGAGTTGAATATCTTGGTATAAATGCCCTTGTGTGCGAGTCCAATCATTAATGTATAAATACTGCTCTTGGGCAAATCCTAAATCACGAGTGATACTTGCTGCATTAAACACATTATTGACTTGAATTCGTACCCCAGAAACGGCAGAACCCAGCTCGAGCAAATCGGCTAAATAATCAAGCGACACATAAGCTTGAGTCGATTCAATTTCGCCACCCAACTCGAACACGCCAGACACCACAAAGCGATGGCTTTTGGCCGACGTTAACTGGCTGTTATTAGCATCTGGCGTATACATCGCCAAGGTGTCACCCACCTTCAAGCCCAACTTAGTTAATAAACTGCGGCCAAGCACGATATGATTTTCATCACTGCTTAATGAATGCCATGCATCGACAGACATATAATCAGCAATGCTGGACACGTCAGATTCATGTTTAATATCAATACCGTTGACGATTAACCCTTGAAACCCGCCTGGCTTTTGCACTAACCCTTGCAAGCGCACAAAAGGAGCAACGCCATTAATCTGCGGCATATTCGAAGCACTTTTGGCAATATCCTGCCAATCGGCAATGGGTTGGTTAACCCCAACGAGTTCGCCGTGAGACACCACGCCTAATAACCGGTCTTGTAATTCTTTTTCAAAACCATTCATGGCAGATAACACCACAATTAGCACACCCACACCTAAGGCAATACCCGCAGTTGATGCAAATGAGATAAAACCGATAAAGCCATTAGACTGTCTGGCACGGAAAAAACGCCAGCCAATTGTTAACGGTAACCACTTACTCATTCGGCTAGCCCTGTTGGAGATGTTGCAGCAACAACTTGCAAAATGCCGTCTTTCATTGTCAATTGACGATCCATCTTGACTGCTAATTTATGATCATGAGTAACCACCACGAACGCCGTACCAAATTGCTGCGCTAACTCGCGGATCATCGCATAAACATTATCACCACTGCTGGCATCCAAATTACCTGTAGGTTCATCGGCTAATACTAACTTTGGTTTGTTGATAAGTGCTCTGGCAATCGCCACACGTTGACGTTCACCACCCGACAATTGCGCCGGAATATGCTGCAAACGATGACCTAACCCCACACGTTCAAGTAAATTTTTTGCGTCTACCAAGGCTTGCGTTTTATCTCTGCCTTGAATAAATGCTGGCATCGCCACGTTTTCAATCGCGGTAAACTCTGGCAATAAATGATGAAATTGATAGATAAAGCCCAAATCCTGATTACGTATTTGTGCCTGACGCGCACTAGACAATTGATATAAATCTTCGCCGTCTAATAACACGGTTCCAGACGTTGGCGTGTCTAAGGTACCCATGATATGTAAAAGCGTACTTTTACCCGATCCAGAACTGCCTACAATGGCTAGCTGCTCACCCTTATACACGGTTAAATCAACACCCGATAATACCTGAGTGGTCACTTCACCGTCATGATAATGCTTACTGACGTGTTGAACTTGTAATAACGCTTGTTGTGTCTGGCTCATTATTCGTATCTCAAAGCGGTAGCAGGTTGAACCCTTGCGGCGGACAACGCAGGATAAAGAGTGGCAATTAAAGTAATCAATAAAGTGCCTAAGATGATGAAACTCAATTGCGCTAATGACAATTCCACAGGTAGCGTCTGACCGACACCTAAAATAGAAATACCAACAGTGGTTAATATTTCATTCAAGTTAAGCGTTAACACAATGCCCGCAATCGCGCCAAGCATTAACCCTAACATCGCATTAAGCGAGCCTTGCACAATAAAAATATTCATCACTGAAGTAGTCGTTAACCCTTGGGTTTTTAGCACCGCAACATCGGTTGTTTTATCCACCACCATCATCACCAATGCTGACACAATATTAAATGCCGCTACGGCGACAATTAAACTGAGCATGAGTGACATCATATTTTTTTCCATTTTTACGGCGGCAAATAAATGACCAAAATCTTGGCGCCAATCACGAGTTTTGATGTCGATATTTTGCTTCGCAAATCCAGCAACCAGTTTGGGTGCTAACGCTGGCGCGGAAAATGGATCGTTCAAATAGACCCGTAATTCATTAATGGTATTACTGTCTTGGCGCATCAATTTACGCGCATCTTTATAATGTACATAGGCAACACTTGAATCGACTTGCGAGCCCATTTCAAATACACCTGCAACAGTAAATTTACGCTGACTCGGCACCGGGCCCATTGGTGAATACACCACCCCATCACCGCTTAACACTCTAACCTTATCGCCCGCTTTAACGTCTAATTTGCGGGCTAGATCGGTGCCGAGCACAATTGAATACTTGCCAGCTTGTAACGTTGAAAAAGCATCTGAATAAGTATGAGCCGCAATGCTCGACAATGATTGCTCAAGCTCTGGGTAAACCCCATACATTTGTATCGCTTGAATGTTACTGCTCGATTGGATCATAGCTTGCGTAGTCGCACTAGGCACAATGCCACGAATATTTTGTAATAAATATTTATCCGCCAACAGGCTTTGGCTACTTTGTTGCCAATCCCTAAATCCCATATCACTGATAAGGGTCATCTGCGGCACCGCCCCTAA
>NZ_PJAP01000879.1:0-3428 GCF_002836795.1 Shewanella sp. 11B5
ATCAAACAAGGTGCGTAAATCACGCGCCATTCGCGTCAGTAAAAAGCGCCCTACTTCATCAGACAACTGTAAACCACGCATTGCCGCTCGGCGCTGCAAGGCCACAAGCTTTTCATCGTCTGCCATTGGTTGTAATTGATAGATTAATCCCCATTGCATACGAGAAACCAAATCAGGCAATAAAAAACCGGTTTCAGAAGGTGATGCCTTTCCGCTAACAATTAAACGACAATCTTGTTGCTCAGCTATACGATTATATAAATGAAAAATAGCTTCTTCCCATACAGGATGACCCGCTATGGCTTCAATATCATCAATACAAATTAACTCCAGAGACTCTAGACCTTCAAATAATGCCGGTGAAATACTGGCATGAATGCCTAGTGGGATATAGAGAGTACGACGTTCAAGGTCATTGGCAAGTGCACAAGCTGCATGCATTAAATGGGTTCGGCCTGACTTTTCTGGGCCATATACATATAAAGAAGACGCTAGATTGCCTTCAGCGCTAGCTTGAAGTTTCTGGATCAACTCATCATTACCCGAAGCAGGATAATAACTCTGAAAGGTTTCATCGTCAGGTAGATAAACGGGTAAAGATAATTGTCTTGGTGAGTTTTGTGTCACTCAGATAGGTCTCAAAATCATAAACTAACTAACGCTATTATACCTAAATCCGTCAATTATGCGAGTATCAGCGAGAAGCCAGCATAGAAAGATAACCTTGGTATAAAATTCACGCTGTACGACTAAAGTGTACAGCGCATCTGGTGATAATACTTATTGGCCCAACCATTGATAAAGTAATTTAGGCGCTGGATTGTCGGCCTTAGATTCATAAAATGACTCCACACTACCCACTGTATCTAATTGTGATAACCGGCTATCAATATTAAGCAATCTTTGCAGGTCATCTACACTACTAAATAATTCTATCGTATATGTTGCTGCATCACCCTTAAACTGACTCAGTTTAAGGGATTTTACCGCACTGAGCTGGCGAAGATATGTTTCAACATGTACCAGTTGAGTCATGTTATTTAACCCAGTAAAGCTAACTTGGGTAGCAACATCTCTGCCTGTAGAGGCTATGGCATACTGGCTAATATAATAATCGGCTAGAATGTTCATCATTCGCTTCGTGGCTTGTTGATTATCAGTCGCATCACCTTGTTGCGAAATTAACGGTTGTAACACACCATTAGTTCTATTTTTATCAAATAATTTGATGGTGTAATGAACGTTAACGCCTTGAGTATCCAAATTGGCAATAGCGAAATAATCAGCTTGATAACGGGTAGATGCGTTAGCTAGCACATCGGTAAACATTCCACGTACATCAGTGATACTGACTTGCATAACATCATCCAAATCCATTATTGGCAACAATAATGGAATGCCTTTGTTACTAGACTCTTGAGCCAACTCAGATCGAATATCGGCCGAAGAAGCATCTGCTAAAATAGACGGTTCATTATTTTCATCAACCGACATCCATAACAAGGTTAATGGGCGTTGACTGCCCCAAACAGGTAAACCTGCTTCACGTAACGTTGAAATAACCCGTTGATGGTCAAAGCTGGCTTTGAGCATCAGTTCGCCATTTTTCTCATAGTAACCATATTGAGTCAAAATGACTTCTGGGTTATTAATTTGAGCTTTAACCAATGGGTTTAATACCACACTTGGTAGACCAGAGTTTTTTAAGAAAACGGCAGCTAATGCCTCTTTAAGGGCGTTGTTTTTCACATCGTTTGCGCGTGAAGCTACCGTAATATCGGCTTCATCAAGCTTGTTCACTTCCGCAGCATGTACAAGCGTAATCGAAGTTAACGCAATTAGTGGTAACGCAATGAGATTAATTAGTTTTTTCAGCATCTGATAACATAAACGCAGCAAATATAAGTGAACAAATTATATCATAATAAAATTCTATCGAGTAATGGATAACGAAAACTCTTTTTTACTACTGCCAAATTGACCCAGTATTGTAGCCATATCAAATAACAATAATCGCTACAGCGTCCTCAAAGTTGTTATGCATATGATCGCTTTTATGTGACAATTCGCGCCGTTTAATCACACGCTAACTTTCTAAATAATGATGGAGAACAATATGAAACGCGTGTTAATTCCGCTTCAAGGCGCACAAATGCTATTTGTCGCTTTTGGTGCACTCGTGCTAATGCCGTTATTAACGGGTTTAGACACAAGTGTCGCCTTATTTACAGCCGGTTTCGGTACCCTACTGTTTCAATTAGTCACTAAACGTCAAGTCCCTGTGTTTCTCGCTTCTTCCTTTGCTTTTATCGCTCCCATTTTATATGGCGTACAAACATGGGGTATTCCAGCCACCATGGGCGGTTTAATGGCTGCTGGCGTGGTTTATATGCTACTTGGATTAACAGTGAAACTTCGTGGCACTGGATTTATACATACTTTATTGCCACCGGTTGTTGTCGGCCCAGTCATTATGATCATTGGCTTAGGCTTAGCACCTGTAGCTGTCAATATGGCATTAGGTAAAAGTGGCGATGGAAGTCTTATCATAGTAGAGCAAAATGTCGCACTAATGATTTCACTTTCGGCTTTAACGACCACCATAATCGTCGCGATTTTTGCTAAAGGATTGGTCCGATTAATGCCCATCCTAGCGGGAATTTTAGTTGGCTATGGTGTTAGCTTAGCCTTTGGGGTTGTCGATTTCACCCCTGTTACCCAAGCCGCTTGGTTAGCTATGCCAAACTTTGTTGCCCCTGAATTTAACTGGCATGCAATCCTATTTATGATCCCAGTTGCCATTGCGCCAGCGGTTGAACATATCGGCGATATTTTAGCCATCTCTAACGTGACGGGTAAAGACTATTTTAAAAAGCCTGGTTTACATCGCACCCTTACTGGCGATGGTATTGCTACGATAGCAGCATCTGCATTAGGCGGACCGCCTAACACCACTTATAGTGAAGTAACAGGAGCAGTTACACTGACCAAAAGTTTTGATCCACGGATTATGACCTGGACAGCCATTACTGCGATAACCCTCGCCTTTGTAGGTAAACTTGGCGCTATGATGCAAACCATACCTGTACCGGTAATGGGCGGTATTATGTGCTTACTGTTTGGTTCGATTGCAGCAGTTGGATTAAATACCTTAATTCGTCATCAAGTCGATTTATCTGAACCACGTAATCTTAGTATTGTTGGGGTAACGTTGGTGTTCGGTATTGGCGGAATGGCGTTTGGTATTGGCTCGTTTAGCTTAACGGGGATTAGTTTGTGCGGTATTGTCGCTATTTTGATGAACTTGATTTTACCTGCGGTGAAAAAACCACAAGCTGAAAAGTAACTTTCTGTAACCGCATGCAGCAACACTGCTTTGTAAGTGCTCGTTTTAATACGATATAAAAAAGCCCCAACAGCCTTTAGCT
>NZ_PJAP01000880.1:0-3427 GCF_002836795.1 Shewanella sp. 11B5
TGACTTCAGCAACTCATATGCCGAGGGCGATGATGATATTCACCTCATTAGGAATGCAACCCCAGCCTGCACCGAGTGATTTTATTGCACATCAAGGTTTCTGGTGGCGTTTAGATGCAGATCAACTGCTAGCATCGCAAAAATCAATTCATGAATATGTTGGCATGCTGTGGCTTCATATTAAAGGCATGGCTGCTGATTAAATGATTTAGTGAAGATTAAATGTATTCGCCAAGAGGCTTAAGCCGATGTTTCAAACCTTATTTATTCTATTCAGTTTAAAGGACAAACCGTGGTCAGTGACGAGTTATTAATTAGCCCTTTTGCCAAACGAAATGGCATAACCTTAACGGTAGTTGGTGCCATTAGTTTAATGGCTAGCTTGATTATTTTTATCGGACTTAGCGGTTTTTTTGCCGTTGGAATGTTGTGCTTTGCATTAGGCTTCGTGGCACTTATTTTAGGTGTTGCTAAAGTGTATCAGCCAGCGGTTAGTTTTAAGCTAACTGCTGCAGGAGTGGCATTTTTTCATCGCCGCGGCCAAGTGTTTATTGAATGGCATAATATTCAACGAGTTGATTGTGTGAGAGTAAATCAAAACTTGGAGTTGATTGAGCTACCTTATATTGGCGTTAAGCTTAAACAGATTAATCCCATTTTAGACTGTATTTCACCCCGTCTAGCCACTGGTTTACTGACCGAACAGCGGCCATTACTCATGACGGCGGCCACCCAAGATGAAGATTTACAAAGTTTAGAAGGTTATTTGGGGGCTGAATTTACGCCGCTAGTGGTAAACGGTGAGCGTTACCGTGGGGTATTGGCAATGTTTGGACATCGCTGTCAAACGTTGAACGAACAGTTGGGTTACCATGTGTATTTATCGATTGATAGTTTAGACCGAGAACCGAAAGAGTTTGTTGCCTTGTTGCGCCAATGGCAACAGCAAGCCCTGCTGCAAACTCAGCAGCACACGGTATCTGCGACAGATATCGAATGACACGACTCATAATCAATTAGCAGGTGTTCAAATGGTATTACAAGGCGGTTGTTTATGCGGTGCGATACGTTACCAAGTTAACGGTATGCCATTTGATGCCGATCATTGCCATTGTAATCAATGTCGTAAAAGCGCTGGTGCGGTAGTAATGAGTTGGATGGATTTTTATCGTGAACAAGTGCAGTGGTTGCAGGGGCAAGTAAATGAATTTGCTTCATCAGAGAACATTCGGCGTGGCTTTTGTCAGCACTGTGGTTGTTCATTGACTTACCGACATTTGGATTATCCACAATACACTTCATTGTCGATAGCCTCTTTAGACCAACCAAACCTAGTACGGCCGACTTATCATATACACACTGACGAGCAGGTTAGTTGGTTAAAAATAGATGACTCTTGTTCGCGCTATCAGGCAGGTAAAACAGCTGTTAAACAGCCAGATTAACTTTCTGAGGGAGTATTCGTAAGGGGCTCTCTGTGACGATAACCCAAAAATTGGCCGCCATCTAAAATTTCAATATTTTCACAATAAGCATCGCCTTCAAAAATACCTTGTTCATGGAGGGTGATTTTTTTACAGCGTGCTTTACCTGCTAATTGTCCCGCAATCATTAACTCTCGACATAAAATATCACCATCGACAGTGCCATTAGGCTCAATAGTCACATTGCCCTGCGCTTTGATATCACCACTAACATGGCCTGCAATTAGCACATCACCACTGAAAATGAGTTTACCGGTTAAATGGCATTCTTGGGCGATAAAACTGAGTGGATTAGCAGGTTGCTTTTGACGAAACATCTTAGTGATCTCATGTTTGTATTATGTCGGTAATATAGCGTGATAGGTTGAAAAACAAATCAAAACCGCTAATCGTATTTGTAAAACGTTAATTTTTTGTAGATAAACTAGCTTTGTAAATAAATTAGTTTGGATGACCTATAAGTATCGCATCAGCAGGGCAAGGAGATACGCAAGCACCACAACCCGTACAGGCATCAGTATCTATCACGGGTTTAGGCACTTGGCCTACAGCCATGATAAAGCTAATTGCGCGTGGGTCGCAGGCATCTTTACAGCTCTGACACCAAACCCCTTCATGGGTTAAACAGTTGTCTTTTATCGCAGCCGTAATTGACCAAGGTAAGGATTGGTCGCGATCAAATACAGGTTCTGGGCACACATCAACGCATTGTTCACAGAAGGTGCATTCATCTTTAGTGAAATCTATTTCAGGAAAACC
The DNA here is from genome assembly GCF_002836795.1 of Shewanella sp. 11B5. Lineage (NCBI taxonomy): Bacteria > Pseudomonadati > Pseudomonadota > Gammaproteobacteria > Alteromonadales > Shewanellaceae > Shewanella > Shewanella sp. 11B5. The sequence continues at coordinate 2,244 of NZ_PJAP01000880.1, forward strand.
ACCTTCACCGCGTTTAATTATTTGGGTTTCGCAGGCGGTAATACATTTGTCACAGCGTGTGCAATTGTCAGTAAACTCTTGATCCGTTTTGCTCCAAGGCGGGCGGGTGACATTGGATTTTCTGCGACTAAATAGATTACGACGACTTTGATTAATACCTTGGTTCATTTCGGTTCCAATTGAGCTTAAATATATTTGCTGCAGTCAATATTAGCATTAACTGCAGCACAAAATTGTTAAGCACTTGGCAATAAATACCAATAATTAACTGTTCATTCAGCGAGAATTTTGCGCCTTATAGGCAAGTAATAGGATTGTAGGCATAGTGTCCTCCGTCAAAATACTATTAAGTAGCATAGAAGGCGCATAAACTCGCCCTTCGGGAGTCACTCAGGCTTTCCATTTTTATGTTGCATTATTTCATAAGGGAATAACTATTCTTTCAACAATGCACCTTAAACTGAAAAACCTGAGTGGCTCTGATTGGTCACTTAATTATTGGAGTTGGTATTATACCCATCAGGATTATTTGATTGCCATTTCCAACTGCTATTTGCCATATCTTCAACGGTATGGGTTGCACGCCAATCCAATTCTGTAGCGGCAAAGCTTGGGTCGGCATAACACGCTGCAATGTCACCAGGGCGGCGAGGACTGATTTGATAAGCAATGGTTTTACCACAAGCTTTCTCAAATGCCTTGACCATGTCTAACACGCTGTAACCTATGCCTGTACCGAGATTGTAAGTCACTAAACCAGGTTTGGTTTGCAGTTTTTTAAGTGCTTGTAAGTGACCCATAGCTAAATCAACAACGTGAATATAGTCGCGTACCCCTGTGCCATCGGGGGTGTTGTAATCATCACCAAAAACGCTTAATTGTTGACGTTTACCAACAGCAACTTGGGCAATAAATGGCATCAAGTTATTAGGGATATCGTTAGGGTCTTCGCCAATCAAGCCACTTTCGTGAGCACCTACAGGATTAAAGTAACGTAAACGAGCTATATTCCAGCTGTTATCCGAATTATGTAGGTCAGCTAAAATATTCTCAACCATCAATTTTGACTGACCATAAGGGTTGGTTGCGCCCGTAGGAAAATCTTCTTTAATGGGCAAGCTAGCAGGGTCGCCGTAAACGGTGGCCGATGAGCTGAACACTAGGTTTTTGACGTTATTTTCAGC
>NZ_PJAP01000881.1:0-3418 GCF_002836795.1 Shewanella sp. 11B5
GCTTGTGCAATACCGTGGGCCAGTTGATCTAGGCCTTGATTATCCGCTGGTGTCGACCGTCTATCTTCTAACCACTGTCGATAAACTTCCGGCCATTGCTCCTTTAAAAAAGCATGAAACTCAGTGGCACGTTGACCAAAAGGCGCCATGCCAGCAGCAATGCCATTAAACTCAATAACTTTGGCACCATGTTGACGATCATCCATAAAATCGGTTCGCATTAACAGTAACGGTTTACGAGCAGGGTTAAGTCGATGCTCAGTATTGCCATGGGCCTGTTGGTGTAAAGACAATAAGCGACCAAAAAACGGATCTGCTTTGGCGACATCATCCAGTACAGATTGGAGGAAATCGTGATCTTCACTGACATTATTTATCAATTTAGTAATAAGCGGGGTCACTTTACGTAAGTACTGAAACACTTCACGCTCCATCGTCATGGGAGCAATACTAAAGGGACAATGTCTTGCGCTGTTATCTGCCTGACGAAACGCAACACCATGCATAATGGCCCATTCAGTTGCTTCATTAATGATTTGCGGTGAAATCAAAGGGGGAGTTGTACGAGCCATAGTTGCTCCAAAAAATAATTATTCTGCCCACGACTCAGCACCAAGCAACCATACAGTTACAAGCGCCCATATAGTTTCAAGTAAGGCATCTGGCAATGATGAGCCTCTAAAAGTCTGACTTAAATATAAAAATATTGTGTTAGATAGCAACTAACATGCAGTGACTAACATATAGCAACTAACATGCACCGATTAACATTTAGCTCGCTGGAGTAGATCTTTCGGGACATAGCTGGTTATACCTTCTTGACCTATTTCAAAATCACAGCAAGCCATCATTTGCTGGCGAAATTTAACTCGGCCTCGTTGAATTCGACTTTTTGCCCCAGAGAGTGACAAGCCTAACTGATCGGCAATAGCTTGTTGCGATACACCTTCTAGTTCCGCTAAACGCAGTGGTGTGCCGTATTTTTCAGGCAGTTCGTCAATCAATGGTCGTAAACATTCTGCTAATTCTTCACGCGCCTGTTTACCTGACTCTTGCTCTTCTGCAACGAGATCGTCAGGCAATGCTTCAAATTGCTGCCGCTGCCGATAGAAATCCATGATGGTATTGTGAGCAATACGATAAAGCCAACCTTTGAGGCTACCTTTGGATTTTAACTGATGCAGATTACCACTGGCTTTGAGGTAAACATCTTGCAAGATGTCATCTACTGCATCAGCATCATCAATGCGATTACTAACGTAACTGCGCAGTTGCGCTTTGTGATGTTGCCATTCAGATATCATATAAACAGACTCTCAACTCACTATAAATTCACGATACAAATACTAAGACGCAGCAGTCAGTATAAAGACGCAAGATTATTAATTATTATTGAATTCGGCGATTAAAAAGTACTGTCGATACAGCATTCTTGTTGCAAGAAGTTGAGTACATTTTCACGCATTTCATAGTTGGCGATACAATATAAAACCCTGCCTTCCCTATGTTGTGTAATCAATCCCGCGGTGATCATACTTGAGATATGGTGAGACAATGTAGAATTGGGTATACCAATATTGTCACCTAACTTACCGACAGCAACGCCCTTTGGCCCCGCTTTCATAACCTGTTTGTAAACGGCCAATCGTGTCGGATGACCTAACTCTTTCAATGCTTTAGCAACTATCTCGATACTCATCAGAAATATTCCTATTAACTTTATATTTCGATAATACTAGAAATATATTGACGATACCATAGATCAATATTATATTTCGAATATACCAGAAATATGGAACTTTAAAATGATAAATATTACTCAACAAATGCTTATAGAAACCTTAAACATGTTTGCCTTCCTTGCTGTAGAGCTAACGGTCTTGTTTTTAGTGATCAGTTACTTTGTCGGCATACTCCAGGAATACATCCCACCATCAAAAATACGAACCATTTTGAGTGGTAAAAATGGCAAAGGATATATTGTGGCGGGATTATTAGGGGCAATTACCCCTTTCTGTTCATGCTCCACTATTCCTTTCTTAAAAGGGCTTTTACGAGCAAACGCAGGATTCGGGCCGATGATGGTTTTCTTGTTTGCAAGTCCTCTGCTCAATCCCATTATTATTGGATTATTTGCCGTGACCTTCGGTCTAAAAGTAACAGCCTTCTATTTTGCTATCGCAATGGGAGTATCAGTAATTGCAGGTTTTACCCTTGAAAAACTGGGCTTTGATAAGTATGTAAAACCTGAAGCCAATTTTGCAGCAGATGTGACAAATGCACCTGAAAAAACAACTTGCGGGTCTTCCTGTGGCGGCAAAACCAAACAGGTCAGTAAATGGCGAAAAATTTGGAACAGCACATGGAGTGACTTTAAGAAAGTTCTTCCTTATTTAATCGGTGGTATCGCTCTTGGTTCAATGATTTACGGCTTTATGCCAACAGAGTTTGTGGTAAGTGTTGCAAGTGAAGATAACCCTTTTGCTATTCCTATCGCTGCTGTCATTGGTATTCCATTGTACATTCGTGCCGAGGCTATTATTCCATTAAGCGCCGCATTAGCAGCAAAAGGGATGAGTCTTGGCGCAGTCATGGCGTTAATTATTGGTAGTGCTGGAGCAAGTTTAACTGAAGTCATTTTGCTTAAATCTATCTTCAAAAACCAAATGATTGTCGCTTTCTTATTCGTCATATTGAGTATGGCAATGGGTGCTGGATTTCTATACCAATCAATATTTTAGCCAAATAAACGGTACACTCTAGCAGGTGTGCCGTTAACCTACTGACTTCACTGTAAAATATTTATCGCATTCCCTCGCTGTTTATTCATTCAGCTGTAAAAATCTGCAATGTATTTATCAGTCAACAAAGGGAATCAAATAGTGAATCTACAAAATACATCATCTAAAAAGTTTCGATTTAGCGGTTTTGAATACTGAATATAGAGTAATCAACTTATTTACTTTGACTATCAAACAATATAACATCGAGAATTACTTGATAATCAAACTACTTTCTTATGAATAAAATTGCCGAAAAATATATTCACCAACACAATTTCACCTCCGTTAACGAGCAAAATGTCAAACGCACTTGGTATGTGCTTGTTATCACAGTCATCACCATGGCCGTCGAAGTGATAGCGGGTACGATATATGGTTCTATGGCCTTGCTCGCTGATGGCTGGCATATGGGGACTCATGCCGCCGCTTTTTGTATTACGCTATTCACTTATAGTTATGCAAAAAAGCATGCTAATAGTGACAAATTCTCTTTTGGCGTAGGCAAAGTCGGCGTTCTCGGTGGATATACAAGTGCAATCGCATTAGCCATTGTCGCTATCATTATGCTGGTCGAATCTCTACACCGTTTATGGTCACCTATTGAGATCCAATTTAACCAATCTATTCTTGTGGCT
>NZ_PJAP01000882.1:0-3415 GCF_002836795.1 Shewanella sp. 11B5
CTTGGGTTCATTTATCGTCGCATTGGGTATTTTGATTACAGCCCACGAGTATGGCCATTTTTGGGTTGCCCGTCGTTGTGGCGTTAAAGTCGAGCGTTTCTCTATCGGTTTTGGCAAAGCGATTTGGCGTAAAGTGGGTAAAGATGGCACTGAATATGTTGTCGCTATGATCCCCTTGGGTGGTTATGTCAAAATGCTTGATGAACGCGTTGAAGACGTCCCCGCCGAGCTAGTCGACCAAGCCTTTAATCGTAAAACGGTTTGGCAACGTATTGCGATTGTATCTGCAGGCCCTATTGCCAACTTTATTTTTGCTATAGCAGCGTTATATGTCATGTATCTTATTGGTACTCCGTCGATTAAGCCGGTCATTGACAGTACTAAACTAAATAGCCCAGCTAGTGTTATTCAGTTGGTTGAACCACAACAAATTATAGCGGTATCAGGACAACCGGTACGTACTTGGGAAGAAGTTAATTTAGCCTTAGTAGGTCATATTGGTGATGACAGTATTGAGTTATCCCTAGCACCATTACCAGAGTTGTCTGGCATGGATATGCCAGTTCGCACCGTAAAACTCGATACGCGAAATTGGATATTTGATCCAGAAAAAGAGTCGCCGATAACTGCACTCGGTTTGGGGATATTTCGTCCAGGGATTGATCCAACGATAGCGGCAGTGAGTAAAGACAGTGCGGCAGAGCAAGCGGGCATTAAGATTGGCGATAAACTCGTCAACATCAATGGCACTCAATACAGCGATTGGAATGCGTTTGTTGATGTGGTACAAAGCTCTGCCAATAAAAATATTAATATGACATTGATGCGTCAAGGTGAACTTATCAATGTTGATGTTGTGCCAAAAGCACAACAAAATTCTGATGGTAAAACTATCGGAATTGTTGGAATTAGCCCAACCCAAGCCCAATGGCCTGATAATATGCGCTTTGAGCTTGAGTATGGCATAGTAGATTCTGTTATCGCTGCAACTGACAAAACATGGCAACTCGTTGTCGTCAGCTTCAAGATGATTGGAAAATTATTTACCGGCGATGTGTCGGTGAAAAACCTTAGTGGTCCTATTTCGATTGCACAAGGCGCAGGCGCCAGTGCAAGTTACGGCTTAGTGTATTTTCTAGGGTTTATCGCGCTCATCAGCGTTAACTTAGGCATTATTAATTTAATGCCTCTGCCAGTGCTCGATGGGGGACACTTGCTGTATTACTTTGTAGAAGTGATTACTGGTAAGCCTGTACCCGAAAAGGTACAGGAAATAGGATTCAGGTTTGGCGCAGCTTTGCTGCTAATGTTGATGGGCGTAGCCTTATTCAACGATTTTGCCCGACTCTGAGCAAGGACAGACTAATAATTAGAAGTGCTCTATGAGATTTAATAAAATTTTTGCCTCGATGTTATTCGTCGGCGCGTCTTTTTCAGGGAATGGTTGGGCAGAGTCTTTCCAACCTTTTGAAGTGACCGACATCCAAGTAGAAGGTTTGCAACGAGTTGCTCTCGGTGCAGCACTATTGAGTTTACCTGTGAAAGTAGGTGATACAGTAGATGAAGTTAAATTACAGCAAGCGATTAAGAGCCTTTACGGTTCAACCAATTTTGAAAACATCAGTGTCAGTCATGAAGACGGTATACTCTATGTAACGGTTAAAGAACGTCCAACTATCAGTATTATCTCGTTTGACGGTAATAAAGATATCAAAGACGAGCAGTTACAAGAAAGTCTTGACGGTTCTGGTGTTAAAGCTGGCGAATCACTTGATAGAACCATGTTGTCTGGCATTGAAAAAGGCCTGCAAGATTTCTATTACGGTGTGGGTAAATACGGTGCCAAAGTTGAAGCGCAAATCATCAACTTACCTCGTAACCGTGTTGAGCTTAAATTTAAGTTTACCGAAGGTTTAGCGGCTGAAATCCGCCAAATTAACGTGGTTGGTAATACTGTATTCTCAGATTCTGAGCTCATCAGTATGCTTGAGCTTAAAGACTATGTGGCATGGTGGGATTTGTTTGGTGAGCGTCGCTACCAAAAGCAAAAGCTACAAGCTGACTTAGAAACCATTAAAACCTATTACCACAATCAAGGCTATATTCGCTTTGAAGTGACTTCAACACAAGTGGCGATGACACCAGACCGTAAAGGTTTGTACATCACTATTAACGTGAATGAAGGTGAAAAGTACAAGGTGAAAGAAGTTAACTTAATTGGTGACCTAATGGGCCGAGAAGAGTTAATGAGATCTATTTTGCCAATTAAAGCGGGCAATATGTACAACGGTGCGGATGTGACATTCACCGAAGAAATGTACAGCAAATACCTTGGCCGCTTTGGTTATGCTTATCCTGAAGTAAAAACCTATCCTGAAATTGATGATGAAACCAAAGAAGTGGTACTCAACATCAATGTTAAACCGGGTAAGCGCGTGTATGTTCGCTCAATTAACTTCACCGGTAACACAGTTACTAAAGATGAAGTTATGCGCCGCGAATTACGTCAAATGGAAGGTGCATGGTTGAATTCTGCTCAAATTGAACAGTCTAAGCTACGCCTTAACCGTTTAGGTTATTTCGAAACGGTTGATGCTGAAACCATTCAAGTACCAGGCAGTGACGATTTAGTTGATGTCGCAGTAACTGTGAAAGAGCAACCGTCAGGTTCGTTCAACGCAGGTGTCGGTTATGGTACTGAATCTGGTGTGAGCTTGCAGTTTGGCGTTGAACAAAATAACTTCCTTGGTACTGGTAACCAAGCTGGTTTTAGTGTCAACACTAACAAATACTCAAAAAGTGCCAACTTGTCTTATACCGACCCATACTTCACTAAAGACGGTGTCAGTTTAGGTGGTAGCGTTTACTGGAATGAGTTTGATGCTAATGAGGCTAACCTTGAGCGCTATAAGAATAAATCTTATGGTGTTGCATTAAACTCAGGATTTCCGATTAACGAATATAACCGTTTGAACGGTGGTATTGGTTATCGTCATAATACTATTTCAGAAATCTCTGCTTATGAACAAGCATTGCGTTTCTACAATGTGTATCGTGAAACGGATGATCCTAATTCAGACTTAAGTTTTGATAACTTTGAATTGAATGCCGGTTGGTACCGCAGCACACTTAACCGTGGTACGTTCCCGACAGATGGTTCGTCGCAACGTTTAAGCGGTAAAATGACCGTGCCAGGTTCTGACTTACAGTACTTTAAAACGGATTTCGACACCAACTTCTACTTCCCACTGACACCTCAGCATGGGTTTGTATTATTGGCTCGCGCCCGTTTAGGTTATTCAAACGGTTATGGTCAGTTTAACGACAACGATCAAATCTTACCGTTCTGGGAAAACTATTATTCTGGTGGTAGCAGTTCGTTACGTGGCTTTAAGTCTAATTCAGTAGGCCCTCG
>NZ_PJAP01000883.1:0-3407 GCF_002836795.1 Shewanella sp. 11B5
GACGAGTTGATATCAGTGGTATGACAGAAGTTCCTGTGACAGAACCTTCGACTAAACCATTACCGCCATTAAAAAGTTATCTTATTACTCAAGCTGAATACGATAAATTAGTTGAGCGAGCACAATCAAATGCCACAGTTCAATCTACCGAATCTGAATCTGAAAAAGTGACTGTTCCAGGGATGTCTGAGGAAATGGATGGACAAGAGATTGAGTCAGAGTCTGCAGAACCTATAATCAATTAAGCGCACATACCGTTTATCCAGTATGTGCGCTAAAATAACTACGCTTAAGTCAATACAGTTTGCGTGTAGCGTTAAAGCAGGTGGTGATATTTGAAGCGATGGGCAATCGCTGACCAGCACAACGCGCACAATATTCCACAAATAAGACCAACCAGATGTGATTCAGTGGCTACTCTGGCATTAATTAACTGGGTAATACTGCTCGTCGCACCAAATACCTGCTCGTATCCGACTTTAATGATCACACCAAGCAACAGTAAATAACCTGAACGGTACCCTTTGCGAATGTCCATTACCGCACCAAAAGCAAACAACCCATGTAATAAACCACTTAAGCCTACATAAGCTTTTAGACTTGGATAAAAGAAATATAAACCAATACCTTCTAATAAACACAAACTGAGAAACAGTAATATCAACTTGCCTGGATGGCGCTTATAATGGACTTCATGTAAAAATACAATTACCCAAAATCCTGCCAAATTCATCAGCAAATGCCATAAATTAGTATGTAACAGGTTACCGGTGATTAATCGCCATATTTGTCCATCAGTAATGGCGTTATATTGATAACTTAAATACTGATCAATGGGCAAAAATGCTGGCGTAGGGATATCTGCTGCAAACAGCCCAATACAAATAAGGCTGATGACAACAACAAAGTGATAAAGTCCAACAGTGTTTGATTTATGATTTAGCAAAATATCCTCTTTGCGCACCGTCAAAACAAGCCAATTTAATTTATCCAAAAACACTAAACTTAACTGTAGCGCAAAATTGCCGCATAGCGTTAACCTGTGTGCATTTTTGGTGTCGTCATCAAAATAGCGCTGCGGCAGAGCTGCATTAATCCGTTGCAGTTAGTTACAGTATGTTATCGATATTGTTATAGCTTACTGTTTAATGAGTCCATCACTGATTGACTATTTTGCAAGTAATCATCTAGGCCACGTTGACGTAAGACACAAGCGGGGCAGTCACCACAACCTTTACCAACAATACCGTTATAACAAGTTAACGTTTGATGTTGTACTAATGCTAATTGCTGATATTTATCAGCCAGTGCCCAGGTTTCAGCTTTATTGAGCCACATTAATGGGGTAATTATCTTAAGGGGTTTATCCATTCCAAGTGCTAATGAGTTTTGCATTGATTGAACAAATTCATTACGGCAATCTGGATAGCCCGAAAAGTCGGTTTCACACACGCCGGTAATAATGGCATCGCAACCTAATTGGTAAGCATATATACCCGCAAGAGTTAAAAATAAAATATTACGTCCAGGCACAAAAGTATTCGGCAAACCATTATTCATCAACTCATGTGATACAGGAATAGCATCACGTGTTAATGCTGAAATGGCTAACTCGTTTAATAAGGTGGTATCCATGACTTTATGGCTAGCTAGTTTCAACTCAGTAGCCAAGGATTTTGCCACTTCGATTTCTTGACGATGGCGTTGGCCATAATCAAATGTTATCCCGTGTACTTCGTCATATTGAGATAAGGCTTGAATAAGGCAAGTGGTTGAATCTTGACCGCCACTGAAAACAACAAGGGCTTTAGTTGGCGTGTTTTGCTTTGCATCTGACATGGATATACTCTTAACGTACTGAACTGACTGGTAAGATCGGAGTGATCAACCCCTAGTGGTCCAGGTAAATAGAACTGATATGTTACCTAAGCCAGACCCAACTGCAAAGCCTTAGGTGTAAATACTTGCAGCTAACGTTAAAATACTCTATAAATGCCGACCCGTTATAAGCCAGGTAGCCAATACTTGTCTCTAGAAGTAAGGTAAACGATGAAATATCCCGTTAACGAAGTATTTGAAACAATACAAGGTGAGGGCACATATACTGGTGTTCCTGCACTGTTCGTTCGCTTGCAGGGCTGTCCTGTAGGTTGTGCATGGTGTGATACAAAGCAAACCTGGGATGTGTTACCCGAAAACAAAGTGACCGCAGAGCAAGTGATTCAGGTCGACGGCACCATCGGCAGATGGGCTGATCATACAGGCTATACGTTACTGCAAGCATTTCATGATAAAGGCTTTACTGCTAAGCACATTGTGTTAACCGGTGGTGAGCCATGTTTGTACGATTTGACAGAATTAACCACGATTTTTATTGAGGCTGGTTATCAGGTACAAATAGAAACCAGTGGCACGTTTGACGTAAAATGTCATTCAGATGTGTGGGTTACTGTATCACCTAAAATCAATATGAAAGGTGGCTACAAGGTACTAGAACAAGCATTAAATCGTGCTAATGAAATTAAACATCCTATCGCCACAGAACACCATATTGATGAATTAGATAAATTATTACTGAATATTGATGTCAGCGATAAAACCATTTGCTTACAACCTATTAGCCAAAAGGCGCGAGCAACAGAACTTGCCATGAAGGTGTGTATTAGCCGTAACTGGCGTTTATCGATACAAACACATAAGTATCTGAATATTGACTAAAAGTGTTTATTTAGTGTTCATTATGACCACTTGTTTTTTACGAAACAAAAAAGCCGTTGAATCAATATTCAACGGCTTTTTAATTTTAACAGGTTAACGAAGTAAACCTGATTCATTAAACGCGACGAGTTTTTCTCGGTAGTGTTCGAAACAGCCAATATTGTCTTCTATCCATTGCGGGTTGTAATAGGTATCAAGATAGCGCTCACCCGCATCACAAATTAAGGTCACAATAGAACCTGTTTGACCTTCGTTACGCATTTGTGTTGCTAACAGCAACGCCCCATATAAGTTAGTACCAGTAGATGCGCCTGTTTTACGCCCTATGAGTTGCTCTAACCACTGAATCGTTGCGATTGAGGCGGCATCAGGGATCTTAATCATAGAGTCAACTACACCAGCAATAAATGACGGTTCAACACGTGGCCGACCAATTCCCTCTATTTTACTGCTCTTATCGCTAATAATGCTCGCGTCACCATTGTGAAAGTAATCGTAGAATACAGAATTTTCGGGGTCGACGACGCACAACTGCGTTTGTTGCTGCTGATAACGAATATAGCGGCCAATGGTAGCGCTGGTGCCACCAGTACCAGGACTCATTACAATCCAGCTTGGAATAGGATGGGGCTCTTTTTCCATTTGGATAAATATAGAATCAGCAATATTGTTATTACCTCGCCAATCGG
>NZ_PJAP01000884.1:0-3404 GCF_002836795.1 Shewanella sp. 11B5
CCCTTTGATCATGATGCGGTGGCGCAAAACGCACAAATTTGTGACTAATAGCACTTATTTCAAATGAGAAACCGTGATCGGGTTTGCTGCCCTTTGGCCTTTAAACACTATCAGATACTCGTGCAACTGGAACGTCATATTCGCTATTAAACATTATAGAGATGCGCTGATACTTCAAATCAATATGATAATAATGGCTATAAATTTGACAAGGTAGAATAAGTATTCTACCTTGTGGGTAGAATACTTGTTCTACTAAATGGTTGTTATGTTAAAACATCAAATTGCGGCGAGCCTTGAACAGGCTTTTAGCACCCACGGATTTGCTGAGCCGAACGTGGCTCAATTGAAAGCGGCATGTAATGTCAGCTTACGTACACTCTATAAACATTACCCATCAAAAGAAGCGATGATCGTTGCGGCGCTAGAGTACAGACACCAAAGATATCTGGCTTTTTTACTTAACGACAATCCCCATAAGGGCATCGAATCTGTCATCCATATTTTTCAAAAGCTTGAACGATGGATGACAGAAAGTGCACCGCATGGGTGCCTCTCAATGAATGCCATTGCAGCCTTTCCCGACAACGCGCTTATTAGTAAAGCGGTAAAAGAGCACAAAGCGGAAGTTCGTCATATGTTAGGTCAACAAAGCAACAGAGAAGAGCTAGCTACAGCCCTTTTTATATTGCATGAAGGGGTATCGAGCGCGTGGCCAGTGTTGGGCACAGAGGCGGTAATATCTGCTCAAAAAACCGTACTTCAATTTTTTAAACAGGAACAATGAATATGATGATCCCCAAAACGATGAAAGGCGTTCTACTCACCGGCCATGGCGGCCCAGAAGTACTCCAATACCGAGATGATATTTCCGTGCCGCTACCCAGCGCAAACGAAGTGCTTATTCGGGTTCACGCCGCGGGGGTTAACAATACCGATATCAATACTCGAATTGCCTGGTATTCAAAAAACGATGGCGGTGACACCGACGCAAGTTGGTCTGGTAATGCGCTGGTTTTTCCTCGTATTCAAGGTGCCGACGTCTGTGGTGTGATTGTTGCTGTGGGCGATAATGTCAGTGCTGCACGGATTGGTGAGCGTGTATTAATTGAACCTTGTATTCGCGAAGCTAATGGCGAGGCACTTGAATCTCCTTGGTATAATGGCTCTGAGTGTGACGGTGGATTTGCTCAATACACCGTTATAGCAGCCAAACATGCATACGCAGTGAACAGCGCTTTGTCTGATATCGAACTGGCTTCATTTCCATGCTCTTACTCAACCGCCGAAAATATGCTTACTCGGGCTAACGTAACAGCCCAAGACCGAGTGTTGATCTCGGGCGCTTCTGGTGGTGTAGGTTCTGCTGCTATTCAACTTGCCAAAGCTCGCGGAGCGCAGGTAATCGCGATTACTAGCCTAAGTAAAAATCAGCAATTGTTGGATTTGGGTGCCGACCAAGTCATATCGCGAGATGCTGATTTTGTCGACACATTAGGTGAAAACAGTATTGATGTTGTCATCGATCTGGTTGCTGGCCCACAATGGCCGCAGTTTTTACAAGTATTAACACCAGGCGGAAGATATGCCGTATCGGGTGCGATTGGCGGCGCCTTAGTTGAGTTAGACATCAGAACACTTTATTTAAAAGACTTAAGCTTTTTCGGCTGCACCGTGCTTGAATCTGAGGTGTTCCAAAACTTAATTCACTGTATTGAACAAGGTAAAATAACCCCCATTGTGGCGCAAACCTTCCCACTAGAAGCGATTGCTCAAGCCCAGGACGTGTTCTTGAAAAAGAAGCATGTGGGTAAAATCGTGTTAACTATTCCTGATTAGCTATTGTTAATCAGTCTCGACTAAGAGTACGTTGGAAATGGTGGGTTAACTTGTTTGTTTTTATGATTAACTAATCGGTAGTGTCATTTTTGAGGAGCGGCTGTGAACGCGCATAATTCATTTACAGAACGTTTTGGCATTCAGCCTATTATTCAAGCGCCGATGGCTGGTGTTTCTACGCCGCAATTGGCTGCAGCAGTTTCAAACGCTGGTGGTCTCGGCGCATTGGGGATTGGTGCTAGTTCGGTAGCGCAAGCTCAACAGTTGATTAGGGAAACCCGCTTGCTTACCAATGCGCCGTTTAATGTGAATGTATTTTGTCATGCACCTGCTCAGCGTGATGCAATAAAAGAACATGCTTGGTTACACCATCTGGATGAGTTATTTGTTGAGTTGGGTGCAAAAGCACCAACCCAAATCGATGAAATCTATACCAGTTTTATCGAAGATGAAGCCATGTTCAACATGCTGCTGAATGAACGCCCTGCGGTGGTGAGTTTTCATTTTGGCTTGCCATCAAGTGAAAAACTTAGCGCCCTAAAACAAGCTGGTATTTATACCATCGCTACTGCAACTAATTTACAAGAAGCACAGTCTATTGAGCTCGCTGGGATTGATGCCATCGTTGCGCAAGGTATTGAAGCTGGTGGGCATCGCGGTATGTTTAATCCTGCGCTTATAGATGAACTCTTAAGCACTTCGGAATTGGTCAGATTACTGGTGCAACAGACTCAATTACCTGTCATTGCCGCTGGAGGCATTATGGATGGGCTGGGAATTAAAGCGGCTCTCGATTTGGGTGCAGTTGCAGCGCAGCTTGGCACCGCCTTTATACTGTGTCCTGAATCTGCGGCAAATGCTAGTTATCGCGAAAACCTCAAAAGTGAGCGAGCAAGTTTCACCAAACTGACTTCTGTGCTGTCTGGTCGGCCCGCTCGCGGAATCATTAATCGCTTCATTACTCACGGTGAATCAATAGAGGCTCCAACACCCGCGGCATATCCGGTTGCTTATGATGCGGCCAAGCAGCTTAATGCGATTGCCAACAAACTCGATAATCATCAGTTCGCGGCACAATGGGCTGGTCAAGGCGCACCTTTCGCACGCGAAATGCCCGCCGAGAGATTAATCAAAATCTTGATTGATGAGCTGTATGTAAGCTAGCCATTTTACCCGTTATAGAGGTTGGCGAGGCTGCATTGTGTAAGGGCTTATATTATTAAAATGTGAGTTTAGTTTTTGTGTGTGGTGCAGTTTTTAGTTGTTTGAATCCACGTATCAGGCTGGTTTATATATGGGAGCGTTAGAACTAAGCCGTAAATTCTATTGGTATTTCACGGCCTTGCTTTCACACCGTATCAGTACAACGGTCCGTCAGGTGCGTACTCAATAACGTGATGAACTGCTACACTGTTTTTGGTTATTTTTGAATTTAAGATTATTTTTTTATGCAGCGTCCACCACTACGTCAAGCCAAAACCATCGATAACGTTTTTAATAGTGCTTATTGGCACCTTGGCCAGCAAGACTTTACCATTAACGAAATTCGTACCAAACTTGAGCGT
>NZ_PJAP01000885.1:0-3403 GCF_002836795.1 Shewanella sp. 11B5
GGCGTTTTCGAGAAGACTTATTTTATCGCTTAAATGTCATTGAGCTAGCCATATCACCATTGAATCAACGCCAGGACGATATTTTACCGTTAGTGAAACACTTTATTGGTGCCAATTTTAGCCTTGATAAGTCGACCCAGCAGGCGTTAATTAATCATAGTTGGTCGGGTAATGTGCGTGAATTAGAAAATGCCTGCAAAAGGGCGGCGCTGTTAGCTAAGTCACCACTATTAACGATTGATGACTTTGGCTTGATGGCGATAGCTAATGGCGGCGCAGCTACCCAGCATGCGCTTGTTGTTGAACATCAACTTGGTCAACAAGAACAGGGCATTGATGATACTCAGTCGATTTGCGAACCTGATAAGCAACAGCTAGAAGACGCCTTAGTGCAATACAATGGCGTCATTGCCAGAGTAGCAAAATCCTTTGGCTTAAGCCGACAAGCCCTTTATCGCCGTATGGAGAAATACGGCCTTAGGGTGACTAAATAATGATGTTATCACTGCGCACTAAATTGCTGCTCAGTAACATGTTGAGCTGCCTTTTGGGGACGATGTCAGGCGCTTTAGTGTGGCTTACATTGGGTGATGACACCTTATGGTTAGCTATTATTGTGATGCTGGCGGTGTGTTATTTTTGCAGTATGTGGCTAACAAGGCGATTAAGTGAAAGTCTGCAAGCACTGGAAATCGGTCTACTTAACTTTAAAGATAATGATTTTAGTGTGTCGCTGCATCCCTACGGCGAACCACAATTAGATGCGCTAGTGAGCTTATATAACCAAGCATCGGCAAAATTGCGTAGTGAGCGACAGTTTATTTATCAGCGCGAGTTAATGCTCGATAAAGTGATTCAGAACTCACCTAATGTCATGCTATTAATTGATGATTCCCAGCGAGTCATTTACGCCAATGGCGCTGCAAGGCATTTGTTTAATCAGGGCGTCAAAGTAGAAGGCATGTTGTTACCTGATCTTGTGGTGATGTTACCCGACACGCTTAAAGCGGCGTTAAGCAGTGAGCAAGAAGGTCTGTTTTCGATGGGCGGTAGCGGGGCAGATGGTGTTGATAGTCATTCTAATACTGATGCTGATAGTAGCGACGTTGAAACCTGGCATATCTCTCGTGGCCGCTTTACTCAAAACAATCAGCAGCACCATTTAATTTTGCTTAAACAACTCACCAAAGAACTTAACCGCCAAGAGGTGGCAGTGTGGAAAAAGGTGATACGCATTATCAGCCACGAGCTTAATAACTCGGTCGCGCCCATAGCGTCTATGGTTAACTCAGGTAAGTTTTTAACCCAGCACTTAGACAACAGTAAGCTGCAATTGATTTTTGATACCATCGAAAATCGCACCACACACCTGAGCCAATTTATCTCTCATTATGCTCAGTTTGCTAAATTGCCGCTGCCACAAAAAGCTTTGATTGATTGGACTAAGATGACCCAGCAATTAGCGCAGCAATACCCATTTAATCTGTTATCACCTTTACCGGTTAAGCCGATAAAACTCGATGCAGTGCAATTAGAACAAGTCTTTATCAATCTGCTTAAAAATGCCCACGAGTCTGGCGCAGTGGCAGACACAGTGTCGTTAATGTTTGAGGAAGTGACTCATCCTGTTAAAGGGTTATTAGTTAAAGTAGAAGATCAGGGGAGTGGGATGTCTAGCGAGGTGTTGTCGCAAGCCTTGTTACCGTTTTACTCAACTAAACAATCCGGTACGGGCATTGGCTTGCCATTATGCCGTGAAATTATTGAAGCCCACGGTGGCCGAATTAGCATGCAAAACCGCGTAGAAGGCGGTTTAAGCGTAAAAGTATGGTTGCCTGTACAGCAGGGCTAACACTTACTAATTTTTAATCAAGTTTGATTGTTTTGAGTTATATTTTCAAAAAGAGAGTTGAAGCCTTAAAGCGTTTTTCAAATATGGCCTACGGCCACTAACGTCGTGGCGCTTCACCCACACCAGATTTAGGTAGTAAGTTGTCAACTTACGCAGGGTAATTTAATCGTCTTCCCGGTAATGCTTTTGAGCCGGGATCCAGGTGTTAGTTTTTGTCGTTTTGTCGTTTTGTCGTTTTGTTCTTATGGCCTGCGGCCACTAACGTCGTGGCGCTTCACCCACACCAGACCAAAAGGAAACCAACGGCTGTTCCCTCTTGGATCACCCCGCCGCCCCGCAACATTTTCAAACAGCGAAAAGGTCGCCATGGGGATTGATCCAGCTTTTGACTTTATTGGGTAACTGCCTCAGCCTTATTCGAAAATGCTACCGCTTCCGATAGGCCATCCATGGCCACCGAAAGCTAGCCTGACGTCCTGTCAGGCTCACGCTATTTTCTTCAACGGCCTCAAGTTCAGAGTTGAATTTGTCCCTTTTAAAGTCAGTATATCTGACACGTTTATTGCCCCAAAACGTGTCAGCAAGGTATATCTGGGTAAACTCATAACCGGGCAATATAAAAGCTATAATATCGAAAACATTTCTTAAATATGCAATTATAACAAAAGATTAGCCAAGGTGTGGTATAAAAAATGACTACCGTAAAAAAGCAAATTTCTATAGAATAAAACATACAGATTAAAGTTAGGTACGGCATCGCCCAGATCCAACAAGCGATTTATGCGTCGCAAACAGCGCAACGCATAAATACTAAAACGTTAACTGTAAAAGGAGCTTGTCATGCAGTATAAAAACACTCAGCTTGGAATCGCGATGCTTTCTGTTATGGGAGTTGTAACATTAGTGCTTATCTTTGCTTCGGTAACTCAACCTACCGAACCGATTGGATTTGCTTATTTAATCGTAGGTTTGGTTTCAATTCTTTTTTCAGCATTAACAATCAAAGTTGAAGATGGAGAGATAAAATGGTTTTTTGGCCCAAAATTTTGGAATAAATCAATAAAGATATCTGAAATTGAGTCTGCGCAAGAGATAAGAACAAAATGGTACTACGGGCTTGGAATTCGGTTAATCTCAACCGGATGGTTATATAATGTTTCTGGTCTAACGGCTGTTGAATTAAAACTTAAAGATGGCACAACGGTTTGTCTGGGTACAAACGATCCAAAAAATTTAATAAAGGCTATTAAGCAAAGTAGTTAACTTGTGCTCGTTCCTTGCTATTTCCCGCCTTTTACAGTGCTCGTTACTAACTCGTTTCTGTCCACAAACGAGTTAGTAACGCTTGCAAAAGCTTGAATTCAACACTGAACTTGAGGCCGTTGAAGAAAATAGCGTGAGCTGGCCATGGCCTTTCCCGCACATCCATGTGCTTCAAGGCATTCCGACATCCTGTCAATCAGATGCCTGCTAGCTTTCGCGGTACAGGTCGTTCCTTGGCATCCTGCCATCACGACATTCGTGAATCCATTCACATCAGATGTACCATCG
>NZ_PJAP01000234.1:0-9608 GCF_002836795.1 Shewanella sp. 11B5
TGTCAGACCGTGGTATTCCGGCTAACTATAGACAAATGCACGGTTACGGTTCGCATACGTTTTCGTTCTGGAATGCTAAGGGAGAACGTTTTTGGGTTAAGTTTCACTTTAAATCACAGCAAGGCGTGGTGAATTTAACCGGCGAACAAGCAGATATATTAAAAGGGATAGATCCTGATTCATCACAACGCGACATGGTGGCAGCAATTAATGATGCTAACTTTCCGCGCTGGACTGTGAATGTACAGATTATGCCAGAAGCTGATGCCAATACTTACGCCATTAATCCTTTTGATTTGACTAAAGTATGGCCGCACAGTGATTATCCGTTGATTGAAGTGGGTGAACTTGAGCTAAACCGCTTACCACAAAACTACTTTGCTGAAGTTGAACAAGTGGCATTAGCACCAAGTAACTTAGTGCCCGGTGTGGGTGCATCGCCAGACAAAATGCTGCAAGCACGTTTGTTTTCATATGCAGATGCTCAGCGTTACCGTATTGGTACTAACTACAATCAGTTACCGGTTAACTGTCCGCATGCCGCTAAAGCCAACCATCATCAACGTGCTGGTGCTATGGCAGGAGCTCAGTGTCCTTATCAAGGTAGCCAAACCGGTGGTGATGCCAGTGTTAATTATGGTCCTAACAGCGTTGCACCACTCACTGAAAATGCAAGTTTTGCAGAACCACCGTTACGTTTAGCAGGAGAGGTTGCACGTTTTAGTCGTTATAATCAAGATGACTTTACCCAAGCTGGTAACCTATATCGTATCTTTAGTGAAGCAGAGAAAAATCGTTTAGTGGAAACGATTGCGGGCACACTCAGTCAAACGACCTTAGATGTGCAACAAAAAATGGTGGATCATTTTACTAAAGCGGATGTTGATTACGGTCGACGTGTTAAGCTGGCTTTGGCAAAGTAACCTGTATTTTGCGAAAGAATAAGCGACTATTAATGTCTTAACGCTAACAGATTAGTTGTTTAGTAAAACAGGAAGATAATCATTATCTTCCTGTTTTACTATTCATCACTAATACATGTGGGCGTGTAACCATTTATATGGGTAATATGCACGCTTACCAGTAAATAGGTACTTTTAAGGCACTTTTTCGTGAGTGCTCCATGGCAAACAATAAACTGGTTTCTTTATTGTCTAACCAAGCTTCAACATTAAGCTGATGTTGTGCACTCAAATGCCTTAATATTTTATATGCAGATAACGTACTAATCCCTAACGCTAAGTCTTGCCATGGTGCCCGAAAAGCCTCGCGCTTTTTAGCCGGATACATTTCTCCATAAGCAAACCCAACTAAGATACTTTCATCCAAAGCATCTGCAACATGTTGGTAATCAATACTGTTCATTTCAGCGGTTATCGGCATTGATTTTCCAATACGCTTCCATGAGGCTTGCTGTAGTTTGTTGGCAAATAAACCTAATTCTGGATAATGACGGCCCTGGTTTTTGCCGCTTTCAGCTGTTAATAGTAAATCGACTAATGCCAATTGTAATTGGCCATACTCAGGTTGTTGCCATATTGAGGCCAATTGAGTTGAAATAGACATTAAGCTGATATGGTTTTCTAGTTGTTGGCAAACAAGGGTTTTATTGTTGATGTTGGCAAGTGGCTTTGCATCATCTTGTAATAGTAAACAACAACTTTGCAGTGGGCTAACAAATGCCAGAGCCTGCTCAAGATGATCGAATAATGGACTGGTGCGCTGATCTAATAAACCAAATTGATTTAAGGTGAGCCTGAGTAAGCGCACACAGTGGCGTAATTCGCCCCACAAGGCTGATTGTTGATGAACATCACTCGTTGGCAGCGTTAATATATTTTCAATCAATTGCCAGCGCTCAAGACCTGTTTCTAATAATGTGCTCAAGACTTGCTGCATGTTATTGTTTTTAGGC
Source organism: Shewanella sp. 11B5 (assembly GCF_002836795.1). Lineage (NCBI taxonomy): Bacteria > Pseudomonadati > Pseudomonadota > Gammaproteobacteria > Alteromonadales > Shewanellaceae > Shewanella > Shewanella sp. 11B5. Next base: position 1,916 of record NZ_PJAP01000234.1, read on the forward strand.
AATGAGACATAATCAATATGTTCAATAGTGAACGGCTTTGATTTACCTGCAAGTTGATACCCGCGCTGAGCTTTACTTGCTTTCCCTAAGCGAAATGGAACTGATTTAGCGACTTCGATAGCTAATGTTATTAAGGCAGAAGTATCACCTGCGAGTAATTCAAATTCGAGTTCGCATATAGGGTCAACTTTATCATTAGCGATAATTTCACCGACATCTAATGCTACCTCAACGAGACTATCATTGAGGTATATATGCCAAGTTTGACGCTCAAAATTGGTTTCAAAAATACATGTTAACGATGTTGATACCTTGTCGAGATCATTTCCTATTGGCCAAATTTCTTTGGGGAAACGTGACAAGATCGGTGTTTTTTGATCAATGTTGACATTATATTCGGGACGGGAATGGATCCCCCCTACGACACGTCCTGCCGTTTTTATGGTCTGTTCGAGTTGATTATCAAAACCTCTTACACGTAAGCCCATATCCCATCTACGCAGTTGTAAATCGTCGGTATCGAAATATCCGTTGGTGAGCTTTTTCTGCCCTTGTGGGGTCGAATTAGGGTATTCATTCAATATTTTTTTTAATAAATCATGATGTTGTGGTTGAATGAATAGTTTTAACTCTATTTCTGCGTCCATTGACTTTATGTCTGCCTTGTCATTAAATATTCACTAATGCGTCACATTATCTTCATAATGTCATATTGTTGTAATAAAAATCTCTTAGGATAGCGTTGCTCGCATCATATATACTGAGCAACGATAACAGAGAAACTGTCGTACGAAATTAAAAAACACAGTTTCATTATGCGGACGCTTGGGTTAACATGCGCCCGCTTTTTCCAAACTGGAATTTATTAAATAGGTAAACGGCAATGCCAGTAAACTCTATTTTAGGTGTGTTTGCAAAATCACCTCTTAAGCCTTTAGAACTACATATCGACAAAGTACATGAGTGTGCATCACTTCTTGTTCCTTTCTTTGACGCAACCAATTCAGGCGACTGGGATGAAGCGATAAAGATACGTAAACAAATTAGTTTGCTTGAAAAAGAAGCTGACTCACTCAAACGTGAAATTCGCCTGACTCTTCCTGGTGGATTATTCATGCCTGTTGAGCGAACTGACTTGCTTGAGTTATTAACTCAACAGGACAAAATCGCGAACAAGGCAAAAGATATCTCTGGCCGTATTATTGGCCGTCAGTTAGTCCTTCCTCAGCCTATGCAAGATGCCTTTGGTGCTTATCTCAAACGTTGTTTAGATGCGGTATCACTAGCCAAGCGGGCTATTAACGAACTCGATGATTTACTCGAAACCGGTTTCCGTGGTCGTGAAGTTGAGTTAGTTGCCAAAATGATCACTGAATTAGATCTTATTGAAGAAGATTCTGATGATTTACAGATTCAAGTGCGTCGTCAGTTGTATGCATTAGAATCTGAATTGAATCCGATTGATGTGATGTTCACGTACAAAATTATCGAATGGGTTGGAGGTTTAGCAGATATTGCTGAGCGTGTCGGTTCCCGCCTAGAGCTGATGCTAGCTCGTAACTAATCACAAAGGTTATCAAGGAAACAACATGGTTGATGTATTAGTCACCAACGGCCCTATGCTCATTATGATAGCGGCTGCATTTGGATTTTTGATGGCATGGGGCATTGGTGCAAACGACGTAGCCAATGCAATGGGAACCTCTGTAGGTTCTAATGCCATTACCATTAAACAAGCGATTATTATTGCAATGATCTTTGAATTCGCCGGCGCTTTTTTAGCTGGTGGTGAAGTCACGAGTACAATTCGTAAAGGTATTATCGACGCGAGTTATTTTACTGATGTCCCTGAGTTGTTGGTATACGGCATGATTGCCTCATTACTTGCTGCGGGTATTTGGTTAGTTGTAGCGTCAGCGTTAGGCTGGCCGGTTTCGACAACGCATTCAATTATTGGTGCTATTGTTGGCTTTGCCGCAGTGGGTGTTAGTGCTGACTCTGTTGAATGGGGTAAGGTTGGCGGTATTGTTGGTTCTTGGGTAGTGACACCTGCTATTTCAGGTTTTATTGCTTATATCATTTTCCAAAGTGTGCAAAAGCTGATTTTTAATACCGATGATCCGTTAGCAAGTGCTAAGCGTTATGTGCCTTTCTACATGGCATTGGCCGGTTTTGTGATGTCACTTGTGACCATTACTAAAGGCTTATCACATGTAGGCATAAATTTTTCAACAGTTGAAGCATATGCTTTAGCAATTGTGGTTGCAGCCGTCGTCGGTCTAGCAGGTAAAATTGCTATTAGTCGTTTAAAAATGAGCGATAAAGCCGATCTAAAAACCCAATATGGTAATGTTGAAAAAGTATTTGCCATATTAATGGTTGTAACTGCGTGTTGTATGGCATTTGCCCATGGTTCAAACGACGTTGCTAATGCGATTGGTCCTTTAGCTGCTGTGGTTTCAGTGGTTGAAAGTGGTGGTGTTATTGGTGCTAAGGCTGTTTTAGCCTGGTGGATTTTACCACTTGGTGCTGTAGGTATTGTGTTAGGTCTGGCTATTTTTGGTCAGCGTGTAATGCAAACCATTGGTAAAAACATCACTCATTTAACCCCAAGCCGTGGTTTTGCAGCTGAATTAGCTGCCGCATCGACCGTGGTTATTGCTTCTGGTACTGGTTTACCTATTTCGACAACGCAAACATTAGTGGGTGCTGTGTTGGGTGTGGGCATGGCGCGTGGTATTGCAGCAATCAATATTGGTGTAGTGCGTAACATTGTTGTGTCTTGGGTTATTACTCTACCGGCCGGTGCAGCATTGTCTATTTTGTTCTTCTTCATTATTAAGAGCATCTTTAGTTAATTTGACTAAGACGCAATGAAGTATTAGCAGAAATGTGAACGCTGAATGTATTAAAGAAGGAAGTCATATGACTTCCTTCTTGCATTCAGAGCATTTAATAAATAGCATGACAATAAGTTTTCTGAGTTTGGATAAATACCGTGTTAAGAGTACTTTCAATTCTTATATTTTTACTTGCGCCAAGTGGCGTATTTGCAGCGCAAGCCCCAACGCGTTTTATTTCTGATGATGTGTTTACCTATATTCACGGTGGACCGGGTACAGAGTTTCGTATTATCGGTAGCGTTGAAGCAGGTCAGCCGGTCACTTTATTGGATAATACTGAAGGTGATTTTACTCAAATCATTGATCATAAAGGTCGTGAAGGCTGGGTATTAACCAGTTTAGTTTCAGATCAGCCTAGTTTTCGTGAACGTTTTCCTGAAATGGAAGCACAACTAAAACAGGCTAATGAACAATTAAATAATATTACTCAAAATACTGACAATACCGAAGAGTCTTTAACATTGTCTAATGAAAAGGTGGCAGAGTTAAGAGCTGCATTGACTAAAGCGATTAAAGAGCGAGATGATGCTAAGTCAAAGGTGCAACAAGCCGCTGATAACCAACGTTATGAAATGTGGCAGCAAGGTGGGTTAATTGCAGGTATTGGTGCGTTGATTGGTATTGTATTGGTGTATTTACCTCGCCCGCAACGTCGTAAGAAAAGCCGTTGGATGTAACATCTCAATGTAGATGAGATTTTTCGGAATATAATGACACGACTTATGTCACTAATTTGATTGTATAAAGGCCAACTATTCAAACGTTGGCCTTTTTTTTTACCTTACTAATGATGAAATGTAGTCATATTTATTCTTATTTTTGATTTGGTAATAGTTGTTATTTAACAGGTGGTTAACAGTGTTTTGTTGTTGCAATGTTAATTGTCTAGCACATTGTTTTGACCTATTTCAGTGAGCAAAATCAAACAATTATTAGCAAGTTTTCAACTTGAGTGTCCAAGTTCACATTTTGAATGTATAATCGCCGAAAAACCAGATCGTACATTGTATACAAAATAAAATATTCGTGAATACAATGTCCATTCAACAACGATAATAACCATCCTTAACCTGACCCAGATGGAAGCGAATACTATGTTCAAAGCGAGTGAAGTACTGGACGGCCGCTACGACAATGCCACTCTTGAGGAACTGTTTACTGCAGTGACCAACAATTACATTGTCGATGAAGAGCAATACCTGTCTGAATTAATTAAGCTTGTGCCTTCGTCTGAACAAGACATTGAGCAAGTGACTCGTCGCGCCCATGAGCTCGTGAGCAAAGTTCGTCAGTTTGAGAAAAAAGGCCTGATGGTTGGTATTGATGCATTTTTGCAGCAATACAGCTTAGAAACAAAAGAAGGCATTATCTTAATGTGCTTGGCTGAAGCCTTGTTACGTATTCCTGACGCGGCAACCGCGGATGCGCTTATCCAAGATAAACTGTCTGGTGCCAAGTGGGATGAACACCTTAATAAGAGTGAGTCATTACTGGTTAACGCCTCAACATGGGGCTTAATGCTGACCGGTAAACTGGTTAAGTTAGATCGTAATACTGACGGTTCGCCAAGTCATATACTTAAACGTCTGGTTAATCGTGTTGGTGAGCCAATGATCCGCCAAGCCATGCTTGCAGCAATGAAGATCATGGGTAAGCAATTTGTGTTAGGTGAGGACGTTAAAGAAGCACTTAAAAACAGTGAAGCTAAACGTAAGTTAGGTTATACCCATAGCTATGACATGTTAGGTGAAGCAGCATTAACCGCCAATGATGCGCAAAAGTATTTTAATGATTACAGCAATGCTATTCGCGATTTAGGCGAACAGCAATACGATGAAGCGAACTCACCAAGACCCACCATATCAATCAAACTATCTGCTTTGCACCCTCGTTATGAAGTCGCTAACGAGGATCGTGTATTAAGTGAATTATACGACACAGTTATTAAGCTGATAGTACAAGCGCGTGAACTTAACATTGGTATTTCTATTGATGCTGAAGAAGTTGACCGTCTTGAATTGTCATTGAAGTTATTTAAGCAGCTTTATCAGTCAGAAGCCGCTAAAGGCTGGGGCTTATTAGGCATTGTGGTGCAAGCTTATTCTAAGCGTTGTTTACCGGTGTTGTGTTGGTTGACGCGTCTTGCTAAAGATCAAGGCGATGAAATTCCGCTGCGTTTAGTTAAAGGTGCTTATTGGGACAGTGAGCTTAAATGGGCACAACAAGCGGGCGAGGGTGGTTACCCACTGTATACCCGTAAAGCCGGTACTGACGTGTCATATCTTGCTTGCGCACGTTATTTGCTGTCTGACGCCACTCGAGGTGCGATTTACCCACAATTTGCCACCCATAACGCTCAAACCGTTGCCAGCATTGATGCGATGGCAGGTGATCGTATATATGAGTTCCAACGTTTGCACGGCATGGGGCAAGAGCTTTACGACACCATGCTTGCAGAAAGCGGAGCTAAAGCGGTACGTATCTATGCCCCCATTGGCGCCCATAAAGACTTACTGCCGTATTTAGTACGCCGTTTACTTGAAAACGGTGCCAATACCTCATTTGTGCATAAGCTGGTCGACCCTAATACGCCGATTGAAAGCTTAGTCGTTCATCCATTGGTGACGCTATTAGGTTACAAGTCGTTAGCGAATCAAAAAATTGTTAAACCTGCTGATATTTTCGGTGCAGAACGTAAGAACTCTAAAGGATTAAACATGAACATTATTTCTGAGTCAGAGCCATTTTTTGCTGCACTGGATAAATATAGCGATACTCAATGGACCGCGGGTCCATTGGTAAACGGTAAAACATTAACGGGTGAAGTACAAACTGTTGTTAGCCCATATGATACTTCGCTAACCGTCGGTACCGTGGCTTTTGCAGATGCAAACGCAATTGAGCAAGCCATTGCTGGTGCAGATGCTGCTTTTGGTAGTTGGGTTCGTACGCCTGTTGAAACTCGAGCGAATGCACTACAGAAATTAGCTGATTTATTGGAAGAAAATCGTGAAGAGCTGATTGTATTATGTACCCGTGAAGCGGGTAAGAGCATTCAAGACGGCATTGATGAAGTTCGTGAAGCAGTCGATTTTTGTCGTTACTACGCGGTACAAGCTAAGAAGATGATGGCTCAGCCTGAATTACTTCCTGGCCCGACAGGCGAGTTGAACGAACTGTTTTTACAAGGCCGCGGAATTTTTGTGTGTATTAGTCCATGGAACTTCCCGTTGGCGATTTTCTTAGGCCAAGTATCTGCAGCACTTGCCGCGGGGAATACTGTTATTGCCAAGCCTGCGGAGCAAACCTGTTTAATCGGTTATCGTGCAGTACAACTTGCGCATGAAGCCGGTATTCCTACCGATGTATTACAGTTTTTACCAGGTACTGGCGCTGTTGTTGGTTCTGCAATCACTGCAGATGAACGTATTGGCGGTGTGTGTTTTACCGGCTCTACTGGCACCGCTAAATTGATTAACCGCACTTTGGCAAACCGTGATGGCGCAATTATTCCATTAATTGCTGAAACCGGTGGTCAAAATGCCATGGTTGTGGACTCAACATCACAACCAGAGCAAGTTGTTAATGACGTAGTTTCTTCATCGTTCACTAGTGCTGGTCAGCGTTGTTCGGCATTGCGAGTCTTATTTTTACAAGAAGATATTGCAGATCGCGTGATTGAAGTGATGAAAGGCGCCATGGAGCAATTAGTGATTGGCAACCCAAGTTCAGTTAAAACTGACGTGGGACCAGTGATTGATGCCACTGCCAAAGCAAACTTGAATGCCCACATTGATCATATCAGCCAGGTCGGCAAGTTAATTAATAAACTTGAATTACCAGCGGGTACTGAAAACGGCCATTTTGTAGCGCCTACAGCCGTTGAAATTAGTTCTATTAAGTTACTCGAAAAAGAACATTTTGGTCCTATTTTGCATGTTATTCGTTATAAAGCGGCTGATTTGGCAAAAGTGGTTGATGAAATCAACAGCACAGGTTTTGGGTTAACCTTAGGTATTCACAGCCGTAATGAAGGCCATGCTTTGTCGCTTGCTGACAAAGTAAACGTAGGTAACGTGTACATTAACCGTAACCAAATTGGCGCCGTTGTTGGCGTGCAACCATTTGGTGGTCAAGGTTTATCGGGCACGGGTCCTAAAGCGGGTGGCCCGCATTATTTAACTCGTTTTGTGACCGAAAAAACGCGTACTAATAACATTACCGCGATTGGTGGTAATGCGACATTATTGTCACTGGGTGATGCTGAAGAATAAGCCTGAAGTACTTGCATTAAGCCCACTTGCTCGTGGGCTTTTTGTTATCTCTAGTTTAGGTTAGTTAATGATGGCCCTGGATATCATTGCGTTGTAAACCACGACTGACATTTCTACACAGTTTTCCAAAGCGACTAATATCGCCAAACGAAGGTATAACGCCTTGAGCAATGGCTGCGTCCCAATAGTTCATTTCTGCATCAACAAGGTCGAGCAACTTTTTAGGGCAGCCCACACAGTTGTTGGTTGGGCCACAACTAAATATACCGGGTTGATCAAGCGGCAAAGAGGTTTTGACTTGATCAAGGAGCTGCTTCATCGCGCTCACTCTGTCTGGTTTACGTTCCATAGCCTCACCTCTATATAAGTTAGAGAATCCTTGTCAGCGTAACAAATTGGCATTAGGTTATGATTAACTTACATCAATTTTTTAGTGAATAAAGAGAGTTAAATAGATAAATTGATTATGGTTATGTAAATTATTTGTAGCAGTTTTCAGGTTTTAGAATAAAAAAC
>NZ_PJAP01000886.1:0-3401 GCF_002836795.1 Shewanella sp. 11B5
TAAAAAATTCATTACAGGCAAAAAAGTGGCCGTCATTGGTGGCGGTAACACTGCGATTGATTGCGCCCGTACCGCTGTGCGCGATGGCGCTGATGTGACCTTAATCTATCGCCGTAGCCGTGATGAAATGCCAGCGGAGCCCTATGAAATACATGAAGCAGAAGAGGAAGGGGTTAAATTTCATTTTCTCACCAATCCTCTGGAAAACCACAGCGACGACCAAGGCCGGGTTAAATCCGTCACCTTTGCTAAAATGGCGCTCGGTGAGCCCGATGAATCTGGTCGCCGCTCTCCCAAAGCGACTGGAGAAACTTTTGAAGAAGCATTCGACACCGTAATACCTGCGGTATCTCAACAAGTGGATTTAGCCTTTTTAGACCAGCCAGAAAATCAAATAGACACTGGTCATATTGCCCTCACCCGCTGGCATACCTTCCTTGGCTGCGAGCAAACCATGTCTGCAGGGGTAGAAAAACTATTTGTTATCGGTGATTCCCGCACTGGCCCTGGTACTGCTGTTGGTGCGGTAGCAGATGGCCGTAAAGCCGCTGAAGCCATTGAGGGATTATTAACTGAAGGCTTAACATGTCATTTAGAACAAGGACTATTTAACTCACGAAAAGCCAACAAAACAGCCTCGTTATCTGCAGCGCTACATCCCAACGCTTACCCTAACTTATACCCTGAGACAGCCAAACGTCGTCGCTTAAAAATGCCAGAGCTAAACCAGCTAAATCGAGCGCTTAACTTTGCCGAGGTAGAGCTAGGATTCATTCCCGATGAGGCAATGAAAGAGGCTATGCGCTGTTTGGAGTGTGCTTGCCAAGCCAATACCGATTGTAAGTTACGCGATTATGCCACCGAATATAAAGTCGACGGCAAAACACTGGATCAAACACAGGCGCGTAAATTTAAAGTCGATAACAGTGCGCCTTTTATTACTTTCGACGCTAATCGCTGTATCAGTTGCGCCGCTTGTATTGATGCTTGCCATCAACAAAGTGGTCATAACGTTATCAGCTTTGAAGCCAATAGTTATCAAGCACTACCCGATGCTGCAACAACAGGCATTAGCCGCAACGCCCCTCGTGTTGGCTTTACTGCGTCGATGAATGACAGTGATTGTGTGCAATGTGGTAACTGTGTTCAAGTTTGCCCTACAGGCGCTTTGGTTGATGCCCGCGATAAAACCCAAGGCAGCGACAGAGCGTTAATCAAAACCTCAACCGTGTGCACATATTGTGGTGTCGGTTGCCGGGTTGAACTGCATGTCGACCAGACCAAAAATCATGTAATGCGAGTATCTGGCGATACTCAATCAGTGGTCAATGAAGGTATGTTATGTGTTAAAGGGCGCTCTGGTTTTGATTTTTTAAACAGTCCTAAACGCCTTACAACGCCATTAATTCGTAAAAATGGTCAGCTGCAACCCGCCTCTTGGTCTGAAGCCATTAATTATATAGCACAGCAACTGCAACCGATTAAAGAGGCCGCTGGGCCAAGCAAGTTTGCGGCATTGTCTTCTGCTAAATGCACCAATGAAGAAAACTATTTAATGCAAAAGTTCACCCGTAGCATTATGGGTACCAATAGCATAGATCACTGCGCAAGATTGTGTCATTCATCAACGGTAGCAGGCTTATCCGATACCATTGGCGGCGGCGCAATGACTAACGATATTCCCAGCATTAAAGACTCAGATGTGATTTTTATTATAGGATCCGATACCACCAGCGCCCACCCTATTATTGCTTCGCATATCAAACGCGCAGTGAGCCAACACGGCGCGCGCTTAATTGTCGCGGACCCAAAGAGAACGGCTATTGCAGACAGTGCCCATTTATATGTATCACATAAACCTGGCACAGATGTGATGCTACTCAATGCCATCATGCAGCAAATTATCATCAATAACTGGCAAGACATGCACTACATCAATAGCCGTATTGAAGACTATGAATTGCTCAAGCAAGAAGTGATGAAGCCTGATTACAACTTAGTCAATGCAGCGTTAATTACTGGTGTAAATGCCGAAGACATTGCCGCTATGGCTAAAATGATTGGCACAGCAAACAAAACCGCCTTGTATTATGCCATGGGAATTACTCAACATACCTCGGGTTATGACAATGTAGTGTCCACCTCTAACTTGCAATTGCTGTGTGGCAATATTGGCGTAACGGGCGCCGGACTAAACCCACTGCGTGGCCAAAGTAATGTTCAAGGTGCTTGTGATATGGGCGCGTTACCCAATTATTATCCCGGTTATCATCAAGTCGATAACCCACTCAATAACGTTAAATTTGCCAAAGCTTGGGGCAATACATCGCTAAATTCAGAGATAGGATTAGCAGCAACTGAAATCATGCAGGCGATTGTGAAAGGTAAACTCGATGCTCTGTATGTTTTGGGAGAAAACCCAGTGCTAAGCGATCCGGACCAAGCTCATGTAATCGCTGCACTATCCAAAATTAAATTTATGTTGGTGCAAGATATCTTTTTAACCGAAACCGCGCAGATGGCTCATGTGGTATTACCCGCAACCGCCTTTGCCGAAAAAGATGGCCATTTCACCAATACAGAACGTCGGGTACAACAATTACGTGTCGCGTTAACCCCTCCGGGGGATGCGATTGTAGACTGGAAAATTATCCAAATGATTGCCAACAGCCTTGATGCTAATTGGAATTACCACAGCACCAAAGATATTTGGCAAGAAATTAACCACGTCACCCCGCAATATCAAGGTCTGACTTGGCAACGGCTTGAACACAAAGTAGATGGTTTACAATGGCCATGCTTTGATGAAAACCATCCTGGCACACCGATTTTGCATACCGAAACATTTTTACGCGGTAAAGGCAGAATGATGCCAGTGAGTTATCGACTACCTGCCGAAATGCCCGATAGCGAATATCCATTAACCCTTTCAACAGGCCGTTTACTGGAACAATTCCATACTGGCACTATGACCCGCAAAACCCCAGAACTGGATATTAAAGGCGCGCCCAGAGTAATGATTTCGGTTTTTGATGCCGAGCAATTGGGAGTCAATAACGGTGATATGTTGAAACTGAGTACTCGCCGCGGAGAAATAGACATAGCCGCCTTTGTGACTAAGCGGGCTCAGGTAGGAGTATTATTTTTACCATTCCACTTTGCCGAAGCAGCAGCCAATAAACTGACCATTAATGCATTGGATCCCATTGCAAAAATTCCAGAATATAAGGTGTGTGCTGTTAAAGCAGAAAAGTCACTGCTGCCAATGGGCGCTACGCTGCTAGGTCGCTAGGTCGCTGCGCGGCTAGATCCTATAAAATCAAGAATCTAGCCTCTAGCAAGATGCAAGTCCGCTCTAGTTGCGAAGCGACCCTAGCAGGACGTAAGTCCGCCCTAGCAGC
>NZ_PJAP01000887.1:0-3377 GCF_002836795.1 Shewanella sp. 11B5
TTGGCGTTATATTTTATATTACATTACTATTTCGGTAACAATTTTGTAACACTTGCATTGGTTATTGTATTTCGTCGTAAAGTTCCTCCAAGGATTGTTCGGGCTTTTATCGTTAATTTATTTTTACTTGGTGGTCTATATGCTGAATTTTAAAATTAAACAAAAAATGCTCATTAGCTCGTTAATTCCATTAGCTATTCTCATCATAATTTGTGGCATTGCGGTGAATATGATGGGGAAAATCGAAGATGGAGTGATGAGGATCTATTCTGATCGCGTTGTACCGTTAGAAGATTTAAAAATCATTGGTGATGACTATGCTGTCTTAGTCATTGATGCAATAAACAAAGCCAATGCTGGTGGCTCAACCGCTCAAGATGCTGCTGAGACATTAATGAGTGCAAAAAGTAATATTGATACACTTTGGAAAAAATATTTAGCCACTAAGTTAACCCCAAAAGAAAGCCAACTTAGTATTGAAGCCAATGATATGTTTGGCCCCGCAGATGAGAAAATTGATTTTCTCATCAGTAAACTGCAAAACATGTCTGGAAAAATCCCAGGTCAATTGACCGATGACATTATGCCTTTATACGGGGTAATCGATCCTATTAGCGGTAAAATTGCCGAATTAGTGTCATTGCAAATAAAAGTAGCAGGCGATGAATGGCGATTAACTCAAGAGATATATCAATCATCAGTTCAGTTATTTATTTTCTTTACGTTTTGTGCAGTGGTTATCAGTGTAGTGTTAACCATTTGGGTACTGCGTAGTGTGATGAGGCCAGTGACAGATATTTTGATGAAACTAAAGCTTATTAAGCAAAACTCAGATTTAACCCAAGTGTTTACTCCTTATAATGATGATGAATTAGGCATGATTTCAACGAGCCTTACAGGCGTTATAACTCATCTAAGAGGCATTATTGAATCAATTTCAGATGCCGCAAATACTATCAATATTTCATCAGAAGAGTTGCAGCGTTTCACTGAAGAAACCAACCATAGAATGATACAGCAGCAAGATGAGTCAGAACAAACCGCAACGGCTATGAATGAAATGACAGCGACAGTGGCAGAGGTTGTTCAAAGTACCAACTTTGCCGCTGAACAGGCGAAACAAGCTAATAATCATGCTGAAAATGGTAATGTTATTGTTCAAAATTCAATAGACAGTATGTCGCAATTATCTAACCAAATTGGCACCACGGCGGAGGTGATATCTCATCTTGCTAAAGAGAGCCAAAACATTGGCCAAGTGTTAAGTGTCATTAAAGGCGTTGCCGAGCAGACTAACCTTTTAGCCTTGAACGCCGCCATTGAAGCCGCAAGAGCGGGTGAACAGGGGCGAGGATTTGCTGTTGTTGCAGACGAAGTACGTACTTTAGCTAAACGTACTCAAGACTCAACACTGCAGATTGAAACCATGATTGACGGATTACAAAAAAGTGTCGTACTTGCGGTTTCTTCAATGGATGAAGGCTTAGCCTTAGTGCATAGTGCCAATGATAAAACCAACAGTGCTGGCACAGTTCTCAATGAAATTGTCACTTCGGTCGACAGTATCAATGAGCTTAACACTCAAATAGCTACAGCAGCAGAAGAGCAATCCTATGTAGCTGAGAGTATCAATAAAAGTATCATCACCATAAATGATATTACTCAAGCCTCATCCGCAGCGACCGAAAAACTTACCCATTCTGTTAACGATTTACAATCACTGGCTAGCTCAATGCAACTTCAAGTGGCGACATTTAAAATAGCCTAACATTTTCATTGATGAGGGCTGAAAAACTTCAGCCCTCCCTCGCAATCTCTCAGTTAACTTATCCGCATAATCCTGCATGGCTTAAAAGCTGGAGAGGTTTATGTTGGCTTTTTATCCTTTTGAGCATAACCGAAACGATATTGTGATTGGCGTTAAAAAGTCAGTTTGATTAACTGAAGCAGATACCAATTAAGCATCATTTATTACCCATTAACGTACTGCATGTCTCAATTACTCAACTATTTTGTGCTAGCTCAACGTTACCACTACCAACACTATTAAAGGGTGAATTAACCGCTTACACTACAAATAGCTTAATTACCTTGAGTAATATTAATGAAACCAATTATTTGTAGCAGTGCATTAGAGGCCGTGTCCTTAATTGAAAGTGGTGAAACCTTGTGGACTCATTCCATGGGGGCAACCCCAACATTATTGTTAGACGCGTTAGCCCAACATGCGTTAACAAAGCATGGTTTAACATTATTGCAGTTGCATACCGAGGGTGCAGAGTCGTTAAGTGATCCCCGTTTAAAGGATCATCTACGCCATCGTTGTTTCTTTGCTGGCACACCCACGCGCTCGCTGTTGCAACAAGGTGATGCCGATTATGTGCCAATTTTCCTCTCTGAGGTGCCCAAGTTGTTTCGTTCCGGCGAACAGCATATCGACACTGCTATCGTTCAAGTTTCCCCACCAGATAAACATGGTATCTGTTCGTTAGGTATATCGGTTGAGGCAACGTTAGCGGCCTGCCAAATGGCGGGTAAAATTATTGCTCATATTAATCCCATGATGCCTCGCACCCATGGTGACGGTTTTATTCATTACAATAAGTTTGCAGCCGTGTATGAGCAGAGCATGCCTTTACCACAACATCTATTCGCCCCAAGCGATGCGATAAGCTTGGCTATCGGCCAGAATGTGGCCAAATTAGTACTTGATGGCGCTTGCTTACAAATGGGCATTGGCGCCATTCCAGATGCTGTATTGGCGTGCTTAACCGAACATAAAGATTTGGGCGTTCATACTGAGCTATTTTCTGATGGTGTGCTTAATTTGGTCGAGCTTGGTGTGATCAATAATAGTCGTAAGAAAGTCCATCCCGGCAAGACGGTGACAGGCTTTGCATTGGGTAGCCAACGACTTTATGACTTTGTTGATGACAATCCTTCGGTGATATTCATGGATATTGAGCAGGTTAATGACACGGCTATTATCCGCAAAAATCCGAATGTAATGTCAATAAACTCCGCGTTACAGGTCGATATTTCAGGGCAGGTGTGTGCTGATTCACTGGGCACTCAAATATACTCAGGTGTAGGTGGTCAGATGGACTTTATACGCGGCGCAGGCCTTTCTGAAGGCGGCCGTTCTGTCATCGCATTGCCCAGTACTGCGGCTAATGGCACGGTGTCTCGGATTGCCACAGTATTATCCCCTGGCGCTGGCGTGGTAACCACCCGTGCGCATGTACACTATATCGTCACAGAGTATGGAACCGCTTATCTACGCGGTAAGTCGTTACGAGAACGAGCGCGTGCGCTTATCGATATTGCCCATCCCAAATTTAGAGAGCAGCTTTGCCAAGAAGCTTTTGAGATGTGGC
>NZ_PJAP01000888.1:0-3338 GCF_002836795.1 Shewanella sp. 11B5
GCTATAGCTACTCTATATTAGAGGCTCCTTTTCCTGTGACTAATTACTTTTCAACTCTAAAGGTAAAAAGTATCAATAGTGAAACGTCTGAAGTGATTTGGTCTGGTTCTTTTTTACCATTGGATTCCGCAACAGACTCTGAAGTTGAAGCGCTTTTTTTTCAAATATACTCAGATGGTCTTGAAGCATTAAAAGCTCACTTTAGTTAAACTTATATGCCAATGGTGATTCAATAAACACCATTGGCATTTTTGTATCATTTAAGTAATTATTTAATTGAAAATAAATTCATACTTTATTCGTTAATTTCATTTGAAAATACTTCACTAGTGGACGCAGAATCTCATTATGCCAAGCGACCCACAGAGAAGTGTTATAACTTAAAGGTATGAGTGACAACGTAGTTACATTCTTGGGTAATTGTTGCTTTAAACTTTGTTGAATCATAGCGACTCCAGTACCAGCAGCAACTAAACCTAATGCGCTTATAGGATCATCTACTTCAGCTATAATGTTTGGCGAGAATCCGTTTACAGCACAAATATCTATAAAAGACTTTTTACTTTGCCCTTTAATCGATAACCAAGAGAGCAACTTAATATCCTCAATTTGAATATCATTTTTGAGTAATAAAGGGTGATCATCTGCGAGAGCCAAAAGCATGGGGTCCTCATAAATTTTAGCAAAGGAGAGCACACTACTGCCTTCTTGTAACTCATCGACTAAAGCAATATCTAAGCTTCTTTGAAGTAAGCCCTCTAATTGTTGATGACTTGTTTGATTATAAAGAGCTACATGAGTATTGGGTTTATCTTGTCTTAAATTTCTTAAATAATCAGGCAATATACTCGAGTACATAGCACTATCAACGTAACCAATACAAAGCCCTCCTTCATCTCCACGCCCAAGACGTTGGCCTAAAGATTCAAGCCTTTTCGCATGAGTTAATAATGCTTTCGCTTCTTTTAAAAAAGTTTGTCCATCGGTAGTGAGCTTTATCCGTTTTGCTTTGCGCTCAAAAAGCGTTAAGCCGAGTTTTTCTTCAAGTTGAGCAATTTGCCTACTTAATGGAGACTGAGATATGTGCAGGCGCTCAGCCGCTCGTGCGACATGCTCTTCTTCAGCAACTGTGACAAAATAATATAATTGACGAATATCTAACATATAAAGCCTTATTAGTTTAAT
This sequence comes from Shewanella sp. 11B5, assembly GCF_002836795.1. Taxonomy (NCBI): domain Bacteria; kingdom Pseudomonadati; phylum Pseudomonadota; class Gammaproteobacteria; order Alteromonadales; family Shewanellaceae; genus Shewanella; species Shewanella sp. 11B5. The sequence goes on from NZ_PJAP01000888.1 coordinate 1,186, forward strand.
TACCAAGCATTCAGGAAAAATAAATCACATCTAATCTTATTGCATCATGCTGCCAATATATGAACTCAAAGCTCAATAAAGATTGTTTTATACACAACATACTCCAAACAATGAATTGGGGAAAAACCTAATAACAATTCAGCTTTTTACAATACCACCGACTATGCCTCTGACAGTACTCTGTGGTTTTTTCTCATTTTGCCATGATGCACTTATAAATTGCTGGATTTTAACTTTAATTCAGTAAGTATGGGGTACTCTACCGCAACATCCATATGAATAAGGAAATTGAGTAACGCATAATATATAAAAGAGAACATCCAGTTAAGTCGATTACTGAGATCCATCATGAACACATATATGATGGCTTAAAATTAAATGCTTTATCGCTGGGATTATCAATATTTCTGCAAGTTATAACGACGATGGCAGGACTCTAAACAGCAATCAATATGGTCCCCCCCTAAATGCTCTTTGCTAAACTATCATGCCACCTGCAAAGCCAATACCCATCAACGAGAAAATGATTAGTACCTAGCTGTGAGGCTGGCAGTAAGTACCGATAACAGGATTATGTAGATAGTCACTTAGCTAGTAGTAGCTTATCTTGCCGATTAACATTGTTGGCAGACAACGGTTATCACTTCAAGTATTCGTTAAGTAAATGTTTTTTTACATCTAAGATATCGTTTTCAGTCTCGGGTGATTGTATCGGAGTGAAACCTCAGGTAATGTGCTTTGTGCTAAAAAAAGCATAAATGGATATTTAGACTAATTTTTAACTTCTTTAAGTATGACTTAAGTAAGTATCGGTAAGTTTAAATGCGCTAAAGTCCCAATAGATTATTTGGAATCCCGGTCTAGATGACAAAAAAGATAACCACACATTTAGAATCAGGTTTATTTAAGGGCAAGCCTCGCCAAAAAACGGTTCAACACCGTAATGCGACGACGACGCCTGAAATGCGTCAATTTATTCAGCAATCCGATTACAGTGTCAGTCAGTTATCCAAAATCCTCAATATCAGCGAAGCCACAGTACGTAAGTGGCGTAAACGTGACTCAATCGATAACACCCCTAATACCCCGCACAAACTCAACACCACACTATCTCCGATGGAAGAATACGTGATGCTGGGCTTGCGTTATCAATTAAAAATGCCTTTAGATCGGCTACTAAAAGTCACCCAAGAATTTATCAACCCCAATGTCTCTCGCTCCGGTCTTGCCCGTTGCCTAAAGCGTTTTGGGGTCTCTAAACTAGACGAATTTGACAGCCCTTTTGTGCCGGAAAAATTCTTCAATCAGCTGCCGATTACTCAGGGAGCTGATATACAAACCTATACCGTTAACCCTAAGACCTTAGCCGATACTTTGTCCCTGCCAAGTCCAGATCCGGACAATGTAGTGCAAGTGGTGTCGTTAAGTATTCCGCCTCAATTAACGAAGCAGCAAGCCTATTCTGTTTTGCTTGGAGTCGATTTTAAGTCTGACTGGGTTTACCTCGATATTTATCAAGACAGCCATACCCAAGCGAGTAATCGCTATATAACGCATGTCTTAAAGCACGGACCATTTCATTTACGTAAGTTATTGGTTCGGAACTATCACACTTTTCTTGCTCGTTTTCCTGGAGCAAGTCAACCAGCCGCAGTATCCACTAGCACCATTGATGCAGCTGGATCCCAACACCAGATAACTGAACCTCAGTTATCAAACGGAGACTCATATGAGCCAATCCAGTAATAAAGATAAGCGTTTAAACAAACGCTTAAAAGACATGCCTGTCGCGATTGTCGGCATGGCGAGTATTTTTGCTAACTCACGTTACCTAAACAAGTTTTGGGATTTAATCAGCGAAAAAATTGATGCGATTATCGACGTTCCAGAAAGCCATTGGAATGCTGAAGATTACTACAATGCCGATAAATCAATGGCCGACAAAAGTTACTGTAAACGTGGTGGTTTTTTACCTGAAGTCGATTTCAATCCAATGGAATTTGGCTTGCCCCCTAATATCCTCGAACTAACAGACACCTCACAACTTTTATCGTTAGTGGTCGCCAAAGAAGTGCTAGCTGATGCAGGTATTGATGCACAGTACGATACCGATCGCATCGGTATTACACTAGGCGTCGGCGGTGGTCAAAAAA
>NZ_PJAP01000889.1:0-3329 GCF_002836795.1 Shewanella sp. 11B5
AGAGTTTTTTACCCACAATGATGTACTCGATATGGATCGTTTTACTGATCTCGGAGTGATAAAACATCCCGCCGAATTTGATGAAAAACTGTTGAACATGTTTGGACATGAAATCAATGCCATGAAACGCAAACAAGCTTGGAGCAAAACACAAATTGTTGCGCTGTTTAATAAAATGTTACCTGAGTTTGACCATAAAGAAACGGGCAAATACTTAGATGGAAAAATGTAGGAAACTAGATGAAAGCAGCTAATATTTGTCAGTTTATTCGAGATATTTATCAAACAGAGCTGTTTATTCCTTTGCATGCACCAACGTTTGCTGGCAATGAAAAACTCTATGTGGCAGAGACCATTGACAGTACTTTTGTTTCGAGCGTTGGTAAGTATGTTGATGAGTTCGAAAACAAGGTAGAACACTATACCGGCGCACCTAAAGCCGTTGCTGTGGTTAATGGAACGGCGGCATTACAAACAGCTTTATATATGGCCGGTGTGACTGTTAATGATGTAGTTATTACTCAAGCGCTAACCTTTGTTGCAACCTGTAATGTTATTTATCATCTTGGCGCAAGCCCACTTTTTGTTGATGTATCTAATGTTAGTTTAGGTTTGTGTCCGGTAGCACTAGAGCGTTATTTAACTGAGCATGCTTCATTAACCGAATTAGGTTGTGTGCATAAGCAAACAGGGCAGTTGATCAAAGCTGTAGTACCTATGCATACTTTTGGGCACCCAGCTCAATTGGATGAGCTTGTCAGTATTTGCCTAAAATGGCAATTAACGCTAATCGAAGATGCGGCAGAAAGCCTAGGTTCCACTTATAAAGGCAAACACACTGGAACCATTGGTGATTTCGGTGCGGTTAGCTTTAATGGGAATAAAATTATTACTTCAGGTGGTGGTGGAATGGTGCTATGCAAATACGAAGCGCAAGGCAAACAAGTGAAACACCTCACTACTACAGCAAAAATGCCACATGCTTTCGAATTTTTCCATGATCAAGCAGGATTTAATCATCGCATGCCTAACCTCAACGCTGCGTTGGGTTGTGCTCAAATGGAAGTTATTGATGATTTTCTAGCAAGTAAACGATTATTGGCTAACCAATACAGTGAATTTTTTGCGGGATCCGAGTATCAGTTTGTCCATGAGCCAGCGTATGCAAAGTCTAATTACTGGCTTAATGCGGTGATATGCGAAAGCCACGAAGCTCGAAATAGGTTACTGATTGAAACGAATGATAACGGTGTGATGACTCGTCCGGTATGGACGTTAATGCATCATTTACCAATGTTTAAAAATGCATTAAGAGGCGACTTGAGCTATTCGGAGTTTTTAGCATTGCATCTGGTTAACTTACCAAGCAGCTCTATCGTTTTGCAAAAGGAATAAACCTAAAGATGAACTCAAAAATTGCTGTTTTTACAGGCACGCGAGCTGAATATGGTTTACTGTTCTGGTTATTGAAAGATATTAAGAATGATCCTGAACTTGATTTGCAGCTTTTAGTGTCTGGTACGCATTTATCTCCAGAATTTGGTAATACCTTTCAACAAATCGAAGCTGATGGATTCCAAATTGATGAGAAAGTCGAGATGTTATTATCCTCCGACTCAGCTGTTGGTACCGTGAAGAGTATGGGGTTGGGGATAATTGGTTTTTCAGATGCGCTTTCACGGTTAAATCCTGATTTGCTAATTGTGTTGGGTGATCGTTTTGAAGCGCTTGCTATAGCCCAAACAGCCTTAATTATGCAAATACCCATTTTGCATATACATGGAGGTGAAATTACCGAGGGGGCATTTGATGATTCAATAAGACATGCAATTACTAAGTTGAGTTATCTTCATGCAACATCAACTGACGAATCTCGGCAAAGAGTTATTCAATTAGGTGAATCACCCGACAGAGTTAAAAATGTTGGGGCTATTGGGTTGGAGTATTTAAATCGATTAACATTACTGACATTAGAAGAGTTATCTCTAACGTTGGATTTTAAAATAAAGAAACCATTTTTTGTTGTTACATATCATGCAGCCACCAATGGTGAAAAAAATGCTATCGAAAGCTTTTCTGCTCTATTGGGTGCTATTAATCAATTCCCGTCTTACCAAGTTATTTTGACATATCCTAATGCGGACGAAGGTGGACGGGAAATAATTAAAAAAATAGAACAATATGTTCAAATGAATCCGCTTAGAGTTATCGCTATACCTTCATTAGGCCAATTAAGGTATTTGAGCTTAATTTCTCAAAGTAGTGCGGTGATAGGCAATTCGTCGAGTGGAATAATAGAAGTACCAGCTTATGATGTTCCTACTGTCAATATCGGTTCAAGACAAAAAGGCCGTTTAGCCGCAAAAAGTGTAATAAATGTCGCCCCCATTACCGCTGAAATTATAGAGGGTATAACCGTAGCAATTGCAAGAGGTTATAAGGAAGAAGGTGAAGTTGTTTATCATCCTTACGGTGATGGTGATGTGAGTAAAAAGATCATAAAAATGATTAAGAGTTTGAAATATAATCCGAGTAAAGTTTTTTATAATATTAACTTTAAAGAAGTAAAGTGAGAATTCTATGACTCTAGTGATTGCAGAAGCCGGGGTTAACCATAATGGTTCGCTCGAAATGGCATTTCAGTTAGTCGACGAGGCTGTTAACGCTGGGGCTGACATTGTAAAATTTCAAACCTTTAAAGCGGCAAATTTGGTCACAGCTACAGCCTGTAAAGCGCAGTATCAAATTGAAACGACAGGCAATGATGAGTCGCAGTTTTCTATGTTGAAGCGTTTAGAATTAAGCTACGACGCACACCACCAATTGCTTGATTATTGTGCTTCAAAAAATATTGAATTTTTATCCACTGCGTTTGATTCCGAAAGCTTAGATTTTCTAGTTGATGAAATTAAAGTTAAACGATTAAAAATTCCATCAGGTGAATTAACCAATAGTCCGTTTGTGTTAGCGCATGCCCGCACAGGGTTAGATATTATTTTATCAACCGGCATGGCTACGTTAGAAGAAGTAAGAAACACCTTAGCAGTTATTGCTTTTGGTTATATTGCGCCACTTGATAGTCAACCTTCATTAGCTAACTTTGAACTGGCATTTCTATCTGATGTGGGTCAGCAAGTACTATCCGATAAAGTGACCATTTTACATTGCACCACTGAATATCCTGCTCCGTTTGATGAAATTAACTTGAACGCCATGGATACACTCAAACAAAGCTTCGGGTTACCTGTTGGTTATTCAGATCACAGTCAAGGTATTGCGATTCCAATTGCTGCAGTGGCTAAACAGGCTGTGGTAATTGAAAAACACTT